>JAKSDM010000859.1 GCA_022360135.1 Pseudanabaenales cyanobacterium
CTATGGAGACAATCTCTGAATCTCCCACCCCCCCTCTGCTTGGCGCGAGTATAAAAAACGGTCATGCAGTCTATTGGGACGTCCCTGCCAGAACTCAAAACTATGCGGCGCCACCCGAAATCCTCCCCAAAAAGAAGGTAAGGGGATTTCGCGATGGATAAACTTCTGCCGCATCTCTTCAAACTTGATTTCCAACTGTTGGCGCGACGAAATGACCGAACTTTGTTGGGAACACCACGCTCCCAGTTGGCTTCCCCTCGGACGGCTGATGAAATATTGCAATGACTCAGCTGTAGAAATCTTTGACGCGGCGCCAATAATTTGGACTTGACGTTCTAGCTCTAGCCAGGGAAAGAGAATCGACACCTGGGGATTTTCATCAATTTGGCGAGCTTTTCTACTCTTGTAGTTGGTAAAGAATACGAATCCATCGCGATCGAAGTATTTCAATAAAACAGTGCGTAGAGAGGGTTCAGCTTGGGCGGAGGCGGTCGCCAAAACCATCGCATTAGGTTCTGGCAAATCGGCTTCGCACGCCTGTTGAAACCATCGTTCAAATTGCTCGAAGGGATCTTCCTTAAGGATTTTACGATTAAGTCCCGCTTGTGTGTATTCTCTTCGTAACTCACCGATATTCATTGCGCCGATGTCTCCCGATGCTGTGCACGCAAATCTAAACCAGTTCGACCAAGTTGACCTGACAACTAGCGCCCTCTATAGAGAACCAGCTTACAGTCAATTCACCGTGTTCCGGGAATCCTCAGCAGACTCTGGATCAAACTCCCAAAGCTGGTTATCGCGCTGTTCCAAGTTACCATGCCACTCTCTCCTTGCAGCCTTCTGAAGCGATTGAGCTGCGAGCATTTCCATCCACTTAAATTGTAAGCAGATGTGCATACATAGCGGTTCTCAGTTGCCTTAACTACACCCTACACCCCACACCCTACACCCCACACCCCGTCTTCATGAGATGTGTTCAAACCAAGTGAGAATTGCTATAGTTTGCAGTTTGAGGACAGTAGGTAGTCAGTAGTAGACAGGGTAAATGGCGATTTACCAGTACAGAGTAGCCTTCTGCTCCCCTGCCTCCCCTGCCTTGCAACCGAACATCGGCTCCTCAGGGATAAAGCCCCCGATCCTTAATTGCCTGGGCAACCCGACCCACAGCCAAGGCGTAGGCTGCTAGTCGTAATGGCGTTTGCTGAGCTTTCGACTGCTTCATTACCTTTTGGAAAGCCTCAACCATTAAACCCTCCATTTCTCGATTAACCCGCTCCTCATGCCAGAAGAGGTAGGAAAGGCCCTGCACCCACTCTAGATAACTGGCGACCACACCCCCCGCATTCGCCAAGATGTCTGGCAGCACCATGACCCCTTGCGATTCTAGGGCTCGGTCCGCTTCCAAGGTGATGGGACCATTCGCCGCTTCGACGATAATGCTGGCCTCAACGCGGCTGACATTCTCGGCTGTAATCTGGTTTTCTAAAGCCGCTGGAATCAAGACATCACAGGGCAGGACCAGCAGGTCTTGATTGCTAATTTGGACTGACCCCGGAAAACCCACCAGCTCTTTGTTGTGCAGATCGGCATAAGCCTTTAAGGCAGGAATATCGAGGCCAGCTTCAGAAAAAATACCGCCTGATGATCGGGAGATCGCCAGAATTTTGGCGCCTGCTTGGTGCAGTAAGAGAGCAACTGAGCTACCCACATTACCAAAGCCCTGAATAACGATGTGGGCGTCGGCGATTGTCTTCCCATGCAGCGCCAAAGCTTCACGCGCCATAATCATGGCCCCCCGCCCGGTCGCCATTTCTCGCCCCAGCGACCCTCCGATGGAGATCGGTTTACCCGTTACCACACCGGGCACTGCGTGACCGACATTGACGGAGTAAGTGTCCATCATCCAGGCCATTTCCCGGGCGGAGGCGCCAACGTCTGGCGCTGGAATATCCACCGCAGGACCAATATCATTGATTAACTCGCTAGTATAGCGGCGGGTAATCCGTTCCAGTTCGCCAACGCTGTAATGGTTTGGATTGAGGGTAATTCCTCCCTTAGCCCCGCCGTAAGGAATTCCGAGCAAGGCGCATTTCCAAGTCATCAGCATCGCCAAGGCTGATATTTCCCGCAGAGTCACAGCTGGATGGTAACGGGTTCCCCCTTTATAAGGGCCTAAAACATTACAGTGCTGAACCCGATGACCCACCAGAACCTGCACATCTCCATTATCCAATTTTATTGGAATAGAAACGGTAATAGCCCTGCGCGGATGGCTCAGAATAGTGATTAGATTTGGATCTAGCTTTAATTCCTTGGCTGCTGAGTCTAGATAACTACAGGCCTGATCATAAGGGCAGATGTGGGCAGGCGAGAGTATTTCTGACAGCAGATTCAATGTGGTAAACATAACCCTCCTTCTCACAATACTTCTGGCAAATACTTGTAATTCCACCGACTGACTATCTATGGATGAGTTACCTACATTTGCGTCAAAGAATGCTGGATTTTGTAAAATTGAATACAGTTTTATTTTCTATCTTAGCCTACATAAGTCTTCCTCGACTAAAATCACTGCTTTGCTTGAACGCTTGCAAAAGTCACGAGTACTTATAAGAAGTGCGAAAATAGAATATAGAGAGATATGGAGGCTCACCCCACATGCAAGTATCTCTTCAAGTCACTGCTAAACGC
>JAKSDM010001136.1 GCA_022360135.1 Pseudanabaenales cyanobacterium
ACCAGTTATGACAATGCCCAAGCGTTGTCGGCGTTGGTGGACTATAGCCAACGCCAACCCACCCCGCCCAACTTTGAAGCCACCGTGCAACTGGCTGGAAAAACCCTGGCCTCCAAGCAGTTCGAAGGCTATCGCAATCCTAGTCTAGAGGTGCAAGTGCCGATGGCGGAGTTGCCCCAGGGGGACAGTGAGTTGGTGCTGCAAAAATCGGGCCCAGGCGACCTCCACTATCTCGCCGCCTACCGCTATCGCTTACAAGGCAACCAACCCGGTCGCCTGAATGGGTTACGGGTAACGCGGGAAGTGCATCCAGCCAACCAGGAAGAGAGTCTCTATCGCTTGGGACTGGACGCCAACGACAAACCATTAACGGTGAAAGCGGGTCAAGTCTTTGACATTGGTCTGGAAATTATCACCGATCACGCCGTCGATCATGTGATCATCACGGACCCTCTGCCAGCCGGGTTTGAAGCCGTCGACACCAGTTTCCAAACGGCGACGCCTTACTTCCAGGCGCAACAAGACAGCTGGCGAATTGGCTATCAGACGATCTATCGCGATCGCGTCCTGGCCTATGGCGACCACCTGGAAGCAGGGGTCTATAGTTTCCACTACCTGGTGCGATCTGTCACTCCGGGAACTTTCCAGTGGCCTGGGGCGAATGTTTACCTGCAGTACACCCCCGAGGAATTTGGTCGGTCGGCATCGGCTGAACTAAACGTGTCAGGTTCATAGTGAGGATTATTAATGCCTGTGCAATGAAATTTACAGACTGGGTGGACGTATTCAGTCGGTTTATGCGTCAGAATTGAATCCTATGAGTGAAGAACTCATCATCAAAATTTATAACGCCATCGATCCTTTCGAGCCTCTTCCCGCAGGGGATCCAGCCTATGTCGACTGCCAGGAAGAACGAGGCGACAGCAATATTCTGATGGATCTAGGTAGGGAAATTTTACGTTCCAAACGAATGACTTGCCAGCTTTATGCTGGACATCGGGGAGCGGGAAAATCCACAGAGCTGTTGCGCCTGAAGCAAAACCTAGAAAGCCAAGGGTGTTTTGTCGTGTACTTTGCCGCTATTGGGGAAGATGGCGATATTGACCCAGAAGATGCCCAGTATACCGATATTTTGCTGGCTTGTACCCGACATTTGCTGGAAGGATTGACAGCGGCAGACCCCACACCGCTCCTGAGTTGGCTGCGAGATCGATGGAATGCATTCCAGGAAGTGGCTCAAACGGAAATTCAATTTGAATCGTTGGACATTGGCGCTCAAATCCAACAGTTTGCCAATTTATCCACAAGTATTCGCGCTGTCCCTAGTCTACGTCAGGCGATCCGGAATCAGGTTGAACCTCACACCGTGACGCTGCTACAGGCGCTGAATGAGTTTATTGCGGATGGGAAAAATAAGCTGCCGCCTGATAGATCCCAGTTGGTGGTGATTGCGGATAATTTGGACCGGATTGTGCCCATCCGCCAGGATGATGGCCGCAGTAACCATGATGATATTTTTTTAGACCGAAGTGAGCAACTGAAGAACCTAGACTGCCATCTGGTCTACACCATTCCCATTTCCATGGTGTATTCCAACCGAGCCAATGACTTGAAAGATACCTACGGCAACCCAGAGTTGCTACCAATGATCATGGTGCAGCTACCCAATGGGGAATTGTATGAACCTGGATTCAACAAGGTCAAACAGGTGATCGCCAACCGGGTAAACCCCTTTGCTCCTGAGGCTGACCTCGAAACCGACATTTTTGACAGCGCAGACACTCTACAAAAACTCTGCCTTGCTAGCGGTGGACATGTAAGGGAACTACTATTGCTGATGAAGGAAGCCTTGAACTGGGTTGATGATTTACCCATTCCCGCCAAAGCCATTCGTCGAGCCATTACCGAAACCCGCGATACCTATCGCCGCACAGTGGAAAAGGAGCAATGGTCCGCCCTAGCGAATGTGGCTAAATCTCTTAGCATTGAAAATGATGAGACCCATCGCAGTTTACTGTTTCGTAGTTGTTTAATGGAATATCGCTACTTTGATGACCACGATGAGATGCAATGCTGGTACGATGTTCATCCGCTAATTAAGAAGATTCCAGAATTTAAGGATACTGTCGTCCAGCTTAAGACTGGTAATTAGGAACTCTAACGCTACGGAGCCATGCCCCAAAGTATCACCGATTGGGACCAGGACCTGCCAAAAGATCCCGCAGAAGAATACCAAGCGCTGCTGCGGGCTTTAAGGCGAACCCAGGGCTTTGGACTTCTATTTGTCCGCTGTTCCCCAGCAGAGGGAGAGCGACTGATCCAAAGAGTCCGAGAGGACTTACCCGAGAAGCAAACAGGTGTGCTGAAGTTTAACCAACCCATTTCAGATGGCAATTTCTACAAGCAAGTTGAAATGTATCTTGCGGATAAAGGCTCAACCAATATTCTGTTTATTCAAGGGTTAGAACATTCTCTTTATGACTACGAAGAAACCAAAAAGCGTTTAAGCGGATGGAGTAGCGAAGATACCTATTCCTATAGCTGGAAAGGGGTTCCCAGACTTCTCAGCAACCTAAATCAGCAACGGGAGCGGTTCCGAGACAGCTTCAACGTCTCTTTTGTGTTTTTAGTCCCGTTATTTGTGGTGAAGTATTTGATTCACCGAGCCCCCGACTTTTTTGATTGGAGATCGGGGACGTTTGAATTTCCTGCAACTGAAGAGTTATTCGAAGAATCGTTAAGACTTTTTATCGAGAAGTGGGATATCAAACAGGACTTAACGCTTAATACATCAGAGCAAAGAGAAAAAGCCTTGGCAATCCAAGCATTACTGGAAGAAGACTGTCAAACTACTGAGCAAAAAGCCGATTTACTCTTAAAACAAGGGTTGCTTTTTGTTAGCATCGGGCAATATCAAGAGGCAATTGCCTGTTATGACAAGGCGCTAGCGATTTATCCGCAATCGCACCGGATTTGGTACGAGCGGAGTAATTTGTTAGATGATCTTGGCACGTATGATAAGGCGCTGGCAAGTTGTGATCAAGCTCTGAAATTAAAATCAGATGATCATCTGGCCTGGACTCTCCGAGGCAATATCTTGCATAGTCTCCAACGTTTCCAGGATGCTGTTTTCAGCTATGACAAAAGTTTAACCATCAAGCCAAATTATTATGATGCTTGGGATTTTCGGGGAGATGCACTAAAGGATCTGGGACGGTATGAGGAAGCGATTGATAGTTATGATAGGGCGATCGCGCTAGAACCTGAAGATTCAGAACTTTGGAAAAACCGAGGTTCGGTTTTGGTCAAACTGGGCCGCTATAAGGAAGCTTTAGCCAGTTATGACAACGCCCTTGAATCTAGACCCAATGATCCCGAATTGTGGAATAGTCGAGGCAATATACTAACCAGTCTAGGTAACCCGAAGGAAGCGCTTATTAGTTATCGAAGTGCGCTAGAAGCTGATCCAGGTAACGCAGATGCTACCATGCGTATACTGACACTATCGACCCAAAATAGCGACAAGTAGAGTGCCTAACACTGCTAAAGAGTCTAAAACTGCTAAAGATAGTTTATTCAATAATTCAAGGGAAGTAGAGGGTGCTCCAGACGCTTTAAAACCCCTTATTCAGGAAATCCTTGACAATTTTCTAGATGGTATCCTTATCCTCTCAGAGACTGGAGAATTAATTCAGACGAATGCTCAAGGTCGGCAGATTTTGGCAAAACTTACTCGAAGTGATGCGAATCAAAAAAAATTGCTAGAAGAGATTTTACATATTTATCAGACGTTAAGGGAAAGTAATCAGCTTTTTCCTGATCAACCAATAACCATAGAGACCGACATTAATGCAGAAAGCTCACGTTTTTGTGCAAGGGCACGATTTATTCAGCTAACAGCCTCTCTGGTTATTCTCATCACGTTAACAGACAAGAAGCAAGCCATTAAGGAGCAAGTAGCTGTTGTAGCCCAAGAGTATGGCTTGACGCCTCGTGAGACAGAGGTTTGGTTATTGCGTCAATCTGGCTATTCTTTCCAAGAGATTGCGGCTGAACTCTTCATTTCTCTCAATACAGTCAAGAAGCATATGAAGAGCATTCATGCGAAGATGGCGCGCGATAAGGTGATTTCTGAGAAAGAAACTACTGAGGAAAACCAATTGCGTAGGTTGGGTTGAACAGAGTGAAACCCAACGGCCCACAATACTGTTCGGTTAAGCCCATAATAAGGTAAATTGTCAGTTACCCCCATCAAGGATGCAACTATAACCATGCAGCTGAGAGAGATGTCCCTGATTTCTCCCGAAATTGAACCAGGAGAGTTACTTCAAGCTATCGAGAC
>JAKSDM010000200.1 GCA_022360135.1 Pseudanabaenales cyanobacterium
TATAGAAACTGGTTTGTTATTTGAGATTTTTTGCCAGGTTAATAGCTTTAGGCTATTTATGAGTTTAGTGAAGATTATAAAATTACGATAGTACCCTTATGGATACTTTAGCTGAGATTAGACGTTGCTCAATCCCTTAGTCCTCTAAACTTCCTAGAATTGGGTGGTGTTCACGACAACCCGCTAAGCAGTCAGCTGGACTTGCAATCGACTTGACACATTAATGCCGCTGCTCCTCGTTTCTAAGCTCCGACTTGGAAACGCCAGTCGTAGAAGCTCCAACTTCTGGCGAAAAGGAAGCTGGAGCTTCCTGCCTGTGAGTATTCCTAAGCTCCAGCTTAGGAACAAGAGAAACTTACTTTGGAAAGTGTCAAGAGATCTACATCCCCGTCAATATTGGTTTTGAAAACTACCTAATTAAGTCTTTCAATGGATAAGCGTTTGGTTTTTTTGCCCGCCGTTGGCGGTTGTTTTAATCCGTTGTTGAGTCAGGGATGAAGCTTTGCCAGTACGCAGCCATTCATCTATTTCGGTGGGCGGTTGAACTCGCCCCAGTTGCTCTTGCAGTTCTCGCCCTTCTAAGATTTCCTGTTCTAGCAAGGTTTGAGCTGTATCTTCTAGGAGTGTTTGGTTCTTTTTCAAGATTACTAGGGCAATCTGGTGAGCATTATCGACCAGCCGCTTCACTTCTCGGTCAATTTCCTCAGACGTTTTAGGGCTCACTACTCGACGAGGACTGGTGAATCCTTCCAGAAACTGGTGTTGAATTTTTTCAAAGGCAATGGGGCCAAGTTCATCACTCATGCCGTAGAGGGTAACGTACCGCTCGGCTAAATCGGTCGCTTTCTGAATGTCATCACTGGCCCCAGTAGAAACCTTTCCAAAGGCTAATTCTTCGGCTGATCGACCGCCTAATAGCGTTGCAATGCGTCCCCGAATTTCATCTTCAATCATCAAGAAGCGATCTTCTTCGGGCAGTTGCAACGTGTACCCCAACGCCCCCACCCCTCGGGGGACGATAGAAATTTTTTCGACGGCACCAGCGCCGGGCATCAGGACGCCAATGATGGCGTGACCCACTTCGTGATAGGCGACGGTTCGTTTCTCTAGCTCACTCAAGATCCGAGATTTTCTCTCCAAGCCGGTCAGGATGCGCTCAATCGCCTCGTTGAAGTCCGCCATCATGATGGATTCCTGGTCCTTCCGGGCCGCCAGCAGAGCCGCTTCATTCACCAGATTGGCCAGATCAGCGCCAGCAAAGCCTGGCGTGCGGGCCGCCAGTTTGGCCACATCCACATCCCCAGACAATTTTACATTCTTGGCGTGAACATTCAGAATCGCTTCCCGTCCTCCTCGATCTGGGCGATCAACGACAATCCGGCGGTCAAATCGACCGGGACGCAGGAGGGCTGGATCCAGCACTTCAGGGCGATTGGTTGCAGCCAGGAGAATAACGCCAGTGTTGGGGTCAAATCCATCCATTTCTGAGAGCAGTTGGTTTAGCGTTTGTTCCCGTTCCTCATTCCCCGTTGGCATAGGTCCTGCACCTGCCCGGGACTTCCCCAAGGCATCCAACTCGTCAATGAAGACGATGCAGGGAGCCTGTTGTTTGGCTTGCTCAAATAGATCCCGAACCCGCGACGCCCCAATGCCTACGAACAATTCAATGAATTCAGAGCCAGAGATGCTAAAGAAGGGGACTGCGGCTTCCCCGGCGATCGCCCGGGCTAGTAAAGTTTTTCCGGTTCCTGGCGGTCCTACTAGCAAAACCCCCTTGGGAATTTTGGCCCCCAAGCGTTTGTACTTGTCGGCATGGCTGAGAAAATCCACAATCTCCTGCAGCTCGGCTTTGGCTTCATCAATCCCAGCCACATCATCAAAGGTTACACCAGTGTCGCCCTCCGAATAAATTCGCGCCTTGCTCTTGCCAATTGTCAGGGCGGCGGGTCCTCCCTGAATCCGTCTGAGGAAAAAGCTCCAGAGTGCGAAGATGAGCAGAATTGGCAATAGCCAACTGAATACAGTGGTTAGCCAACCTGCTCGGTTAGAGGGTAGCGCTGCAACCTCGACATTATGCTTCCGCAGGATCTGGGCTAACTCTAAATCAACTGCCAAAGGTCGGGTTAATCGTTCTAGACTCTCCTCAGTGGTAGGCTGTGGATCTTCTGTTTGGCCGGTATCCGAGGCGGACTTGAGGGTGTAGTGAATCCTGTCAGTCCCAACTTTGGCGCTCTCCACCCGCCCCGCTTCTACCTGGTCAATGAACTGGCTGTAGGGAACTTCCTTATATTGGGGTTGGCGAAAGAAGAACAAATTGATGATTAGCAGCCACATCAGTATCAGAAGAATATCGCGGCCAAATTGTCTGGGTTCAGATTTTTTTTCCCGAGGACTATTATTTTTTTCAATTGGCATAGCGATCGCGCCTTGTTGAGAGCTGACTTGAAAGCGGGGGGGAGGGGGAGAGGGGGAGAGTTTATAAATCGCTAAAAGCCCTGATATTCCCTAGGGTGGGCATTGCCCACATGGCTTATTTCAGTGCCATTCGGTGTAGGGTGTAGGGTATGGTGCGGGAGTAGGTCTCGGAAGAGGAGGGTGAAAGTTTTGAATTTTGAATTTTGAATGCTCTATTTTGTCAACAAGCTGACTCCTGACTTCTGCTCCTTCTATTTATAGAAAATCAACGTGAGGAACTTGTGAGGAAAAAATTGGTGATAGCGGTTTCAATTGCATATCCTTGCATCTGGAGTTTTGACTACGTTCTTCCTTAGAATATTGGGAACCCTTGCTACAAAACGGTGTTGGACCGCCAAAGATAGAACAGGTTTCCCTTAGCTCCAAAGATAAGTAGGTAGGCAAAATTAATTACAAAGTCGATACGCAGTAACCACAGAATGTCATGTTGAGTGGAGCGAAGCGAAATCGAGACATCTCAGACTTTAGCGGGAGATTGAGATTCCTCGCTAAGCTCGGAATGACACTTGGTCTCATTGAAATTTTCAATACACAGGTACTTAAGCTGGTTGAATACCGGAATGACATCGCTCATGCCCAAATGCGTCCGCAGTCAATTTCAGCTTCTAGTAGTCTGTCAAATTTGATTTGAGGAATAGAATCGTCGATAATTACCCTGTCTCCTATCATGCTCTGACAGATGCCTAAGAAGAAATACATCGTCTCCCTCACTCCTGAAGAGCGACAAGCGCTTGAGCAATTAACCA
>JAKSDM010001238.1 GCA_022360135.1 Pseudanabaenales cyanobacterium
AATGCTGAACGTCCCGAGACTTTGCTGGAGTGTATTTTAGATTGGACCGGGGGACAGCCGCTATTGACTCAAAAGTTGTGTCAGGTAATTACAGCTAGGGAGGAGCAGATTAAAAGAGGGCAGGAACAGCGCTATGTGGAAGTCTTAGTCGAAAGTCGCATTCTAGATAACTGGGAAGCTCAGGATGAACCGCCTCATTTAAAGACGATTCGCGATCGTCTGCTCAACATTGAAAGAACTGGATCCTTATTACAGCTTTATGAGCGTATTCTCAGAGAGGGTGATGTGTCCGCTGACGATAGCGGTGAACAGTTGGAATTACAGTTGGCGGGCCTAGTGGTCAAGCGAGGGGAACAACTGCGAGTCTACAATCGGATTTACGCCACAGTATTCAACAATCAATGGGTGCAACGGGTTTTGTCTAATGTTTACGAGGAGTTTATGAGAACGGTCTCTAAACAGGAACAGAAACTGTTGTCCATGCTCAATGTTATGGAAGGCAAGGGATTTGATTATATTTTAAATGAGATTCTAAGTGATATTACGCTCAAAATGAGCGTGTTGTTGAGCGCCGATCGCACGACCATTTTTTTTATTGATCCAGAAAAAAATGAATTATGGTCGATTGAGGCCAATAGTGGGAACACCAAATATCCGACTATCAGAATTTTGACCAATGAGGCCAGTACCGGTCAACTGACAGAATTTCAGCAGTTTATCCAGGCTACTCAGGGATCTCCCCAGGGAACTGGCAACTACCCAATTTGCAATGACTTATTTTTTCCGCTGCCCAACTCCCAGGGTAATCTGGTTGCCTTTATCCATCTGGTCAATAAGCTCAAATTATCTCACAATCCGACGGCTCCGTTAGAAGAACGGATTGATCTGATTGGCTTTAACCAAGAAGATAAAGCGCAGTTGAAAGACTATGCTGATCCCATTCAACGGATTCTAGAACAGTGTCATTATTGTTATCGCCTGACTCAGAGATTACAGGCTTCAGAGGCCCTTACGGAGGCGACTGCCTCTGTGTCCCAAAGTAATCTTAATCCAGAAGAAATTATTGGCCGGGTGATTGACGCCGCTAAGCAGTTGATGAATGCCGATCGAGTCACGTTGTGGTTAATTGATCATGAAACTCAAGAACTCTGGTCCAACATCCCCTTTGAAACTGGCGAGATGAAGGAGATCCGAATTCCTATGGGCGAGGGCTATGCCGGCAAGGTGGCGCAAACCGGAGAACCCCTTAATATCGGATTTGACCTGTATGACCATCCCCAGTCCAGTTATTCCAAATCAACCGATCAAAAAACTGGGTATCGAACCTGTAGTCTGCTGTGTATGCCAGTGTGGGATCGAAATGGCGAATTGCTAGGGGTAACCCAACTGGTCAACAAACGACGTCAGGGAGACTTTCCTCCCTATGATCTGAGTACCTGGCCCGAGCCCCCTGCTTGTTTTCAAGCCAGTTTTGATAGCGCTAGTCAACAGCATATGGAGGTGTTTAATAGCCAAGTAGGCATTGCTCTACAAAATGTTCAACAATTTGCCGAACTCGAACGCCAATCGACCTATCCTCGCAACGTGGTTAGCAAAACCCTGGAGCTGCTAGACCAAGTGATGGATAAACAGGGATTCGATGAGATTTTAGATACGACGCTGCGTTCGATTACGTTCAAATTAGGTCAGTCCCTGAGAGCCGAACGCACCACATTTTTTCTGTTTGACTCCGATCGCCAGGAATTTTGGTCCATCATTGCAGAAACTGATAATGAAGCAAAACCCCTGGAGATTCGGGTTCCTATCAATCAAGGCATTGTCGGAGAAGTGGCGGCCCACCATCGGATGATTAACATTGCCTATGATTTTTATGACGATCCCCGTTCAACCTTCGAACAAAGACAAGATCAGTTAACGGGATATCGCACCTACACGGTACTTTCTCTGCCTCTAATTAATCATCGAGGTGAGTTAATTGCAGTGGTGCAATTTCTCAATAAATTACTGCCCTATCTACACCCAGGTGCGTCATTGGCAGAGCGGATTGACCGTCAAGGGTTTACTGCCAATGATATTGAAACGGTGAATGCCAATTCTGCCGCCATCCAGATTATTTTAGAGAGTTTTTTTTTCGTACCACAAGACGTCGCGAGGTCAACGCGTGGCGGCGACATTGATGGCGGCCGTGCGCTCCTGTGATTTTAGTAAAGCGGAGCCAGAGGATGTGTTAAGACGCATTATCCATGCTGCTAAGGAACTGATGAGCGCTGACCGGGGAACGCTTTGGTTGTTGGATAGCGATCGCCAAGAACTATGGAGCCGCATCCTGTTTGATGATGGTGTGGTCCGAGAAGTGCGTCTCAAGATTGGGGAAGGATTTGCCGGAGAGGTGGCTCAAAGCCGTGAGCCTTTGAATATTTCCTTTGACTTATACGACCACCCCGCGTCCCATCGAGCCAAGGTCACCGACACCAGTAGCGGCTACCGCACGTGTAGCCTGCTTTGTATGCCTATTCTCAATCAAGATGGGGAACTAATTGGGGTGACCCAGTTGATCAATAAGAAAAAAGCAGGTCACTATCCTGAGTTGCCGCTCGTGTATGACCAACCGGTCCCCGATCTCTACCGCACTAGTTTTGACGAAAGTGATCAAAAGTGTCTTTACATTTTCAATAATCAGGTAGGGATAATCATTCAAAATGCAGAGTTGTTGGCGGCTGTGCGGCAACAGGAACAGATTTTAAGAGAGAATTTATCGGGCGGCCCAGCTCCTGATTCAAGCCAGTCAGTTGGTTTGTCGGTTAATAGTTGGCTCTAATAAAGAAGAGTTATGTTCAACATCAGGAGCTAATTTACCACTTAATACTTCTCTTAACAGAAAGTTTAAATCTCCACTTTATTTCGCTAGACACGATACGACTCCACGAGGACTAACTTGTAATTCAAAGTCAGATCTGCTGGATAAGATCCGGAAATGTGGATCTTATCCAGCACTTTTGCGTAATAATACCCCTATTCACAGAATTTTTAGTAGTCGCCTATCTATCTACTTTCATGAGAAGTGAGGATCACAAAATTGGAGTTCCGTAACATACTTGGTTATCAGAGTTTTTGGCGATCGCCAAAACCGGATATTGCTTACAGCTATAAACGGGGATATCGGGGAAAAGCTCCCTAAGGA
>JAKSDM010001160.1 GCA_022360135.1 Pseudanabaenales cyanobacterium
GTTACGCCTTCTCGCCGTCCCAATACGCGAGTGGTCGTCGTGATTGATCCGGGACATGGGGGCGCTGATCCGGGCGCTGTGGGTATTGGGGGTTTACAGGAAAAGGGAATTGTCCTTGAAATCAGCCATCAAGTCGCCTCACGCTTAGAGGAACAGGGCCTTCAGGCAGTGTTGACTCGTCAAGATGATCGAGAGATCGATCTGGATCCCCGCATCCAAATTGCCGAAAATGTAAACGCCGATCTGTTCATCAGCATCCACGCCAATGCCATTAATCTCAGTCGCCCCGACGTCAATGGCTTGGAAAGCTATTATTACTCCGATGTGGGGCATCGTCTAGCTCAAACTATTCACACCACAGTTCTGCAACGTTTAGGCGGGTCTGATCGCGGTATCCGACAGTCCAGATTCTATCTCCTGCGAAACACCTCCATGCCAGCCGTTTTGATTGAAACCGGATTCCTCACAGGAGCCCAGGACGCCCCCAATCTAGCCGACCCAGCCTGGCGCAGCCGGATGGCGGATGCGATCGCGCAGGGTATTTTGCAGTATGTACAGCAGTACTTGAGGTGAACCTTACTTCTGCTCAGGATGCTCCAATTCTGGGCTAGGGACGCCTAGGCGATTGATGGCCGCAATCAGCTGATATAGCCGACCAAAATCTCGATGGTTGAAATACAGGGCAAGGCGGGGCAAGTGCTCGGTTTCATCGCCTTTTTCAGAGGCCAATGCGCTGCTGGGGTAGATTTCGCCCTTCACAAGAATGTCGCTAAATTCCTGATTGAGCTGTTCTATGCCCTCTTGAGACAATTGAGACTTGAGGCGAATCACTAATTGTTCTCCCACATATCGGTGGGAGTGGAAGACTCGGTAGAAGCCCGCGATCGCTTCACAGGCTTGATCCAGATTATCTGTGATGGTGTACAGACTGGGATCATCCGAGCTAATTAATCCAGCACCTAACAGATGCTCTCGAATGTAGCGATCCCAGCTGCGCCAATAGTCACCGCCCGGTCGATCGATCAGCACCAAAGGAATCGGTCCCGCTTTCCCTGTTTGCACGAGTGTTAACGACTCAAATGCCTCATCTTGGGTGCCGAAACCACCCGGAAACAGAGCAAGTGCATCACTCTCTCTCAGAAAAAACAGCTTGCGAGTGAAAAAATACTTGAAATCCAATAGCTTGGGATCAGTTTCCATGACAGGGTTAGCGCCCTGTTCAAAGGGGAGTTGAATATTAAGACCAAAGGAATGCTCTGGACCGGCTCCCTGATTACCCGCTTGCATAATGCCCCCACCGGCCCCAGTCATCACCATGAAACCCTGCTGAGTGACATGACGAGCAAACTCAAGCGCCATCTTATATTCAGGGCTATCAGCAGGAATCCGAGCTGAGCCAAAAATCGTCACCTTGCGAATATGGCGATAGGGATAAAATATCTGAAAGCCCTGTTCCATGTCCAACAGCGCATAGTTTAGGATTTTCCAGTCTAAACGATCAGCCTCCCGTCCGATCATTCTCAAGATCGTCTCAAACACTTGCTTAATCAGTGTTCCATGCTGCATTCTAGGGAGTTGATCAAGCAAGGTCAAAATTTCTGCCTCAGGGAAATCAGACAGATTCGAGGGAGGTGCAACCATAGGTCAGATTTTTCAAGATAATCTGCGGCATTCCATTTTATCGAGATTTCAAGCGCAATAGGGGTTATTCCTTGAAAGCTAAAAACACCCCGGATAAAAAATCCGAGGCGTTAGGACTTGTATAGCCCCTAATTAAGCCCGAGGTCTCCATAAAACAACTCAACCGCCTCAAGATAATTAAAGTCGGCAGCCGTCTCAGGCAAGACCTGAGTCAGAGGCAAATAGAGATCTGCACTTTCAGAGATACTTCTCCAAGGTGTTAGCCAATGTCGTTTTAGGGACAGCGCCAACCACCATATCTACCCGCTGCCCACCCTTGAAAATCATCAAGGTTGGAATGCTCCGAATCCCATATTGGCTAGCAACACTCGGGTTTTCATCGGTGTTGACCTTAACGACTTTGATCTGGCCTTCGTACTGTTCAGAGATTTCATCCACAACGGGTGCAACCATACGACAGGGACCACACCAGGGCGCCCAAAAATCAACCAGCACTGGAACCTCGCTCTCAAGTACCTCGTGCTTAAAAGTGGAATCTGTAACTTGTGCGGATGACATGCGTAGAAATCCTTGCCTCTGCTATTGTTCAGAATCTTACCATAGCCAAAATCAATCACTTTTGGCTTGATGCTTATACAATAGGATACACTTTGTCAGAATCCCCTTGAGTCCTCTGACTCCCAATAGTTAGGATTGGGAGGGGGTTACGGTTAATTTAGACAAAGATGAAACAATTTAAAAGAGGAACCGCCTGAACACAAAGTTCAGGCGGAGTGTGGTGTGAGGAGTGAACGGAAACTTCCGTCTCCGCTTTACTCCATTGTATGTGACTGTTAATTTTTTGCCACCCACTACTGCCATGAATTGAAAAGTTTTAAAGGTTTTCACAAAATTACAGGTTGGCGAGCGGCAGACGTCTGATCGCTTTCCTCAGGAGTTAGCGTAAAGTCTGAAAGGTTTTCAGACTAGGCAAAACAGTGAGTGAGTAACAAATGAGTTAGGGGTGGCGTCCCTAACTTCTCTTTAACCTCCCACCTGCTATCAAGATCTGGTAGTTTAGTATGCCAATTCAGGAACTGGCGCACTTATTTGCCCATACCGAGCTGTTGCGCTTTTTGATAAACCTTACCTTCAGTTAGGAGTGAAGGGGCGATCACCACGTCAACCTGCTGCATTTCTTTAAGGTTCTTAGCACCCAGAGTGCCCATGCTGGTCTGAAGGGCTCCCAAAAAGTTATGGGTTCCGTCATCTAATTGAGCCGGTCCCCGCAAGATCTGCTCTACAGTGCCTGTAGTCCCTACTTGAATCCGAGTTCCCCGAGGCAATACCGGGCTGGGCGTCGCCATCCCCCAGTGGTAGCCCCGTCCCGGCGCCTCTTTGGCTCTAGCAAAAGGGGAACCCGCCATAACGCCGTCGGCGCCACAGGCGATACATTTACAAATATCACCGCCAGTTATGAGTCCGCCATCA
>JAKSDM010001169.1 GCA_022360135.1 Pseudanabaenales cyanobacterium
CAATCAGAACTGACGGATGCAGAAGTTAACCTGGTCAATGCCATTTTGGGCTACAACCGCTCTTTAGCCGCCCTCCAGCGGGCGGTCAGCAATCTGTCTAATCCCTCGTCGGAGCAACTTTATTAACAGAATTAGCAGACTCCTCCATCCCAGGCCTCAAACCCTGTTCCTTAATCCTCAGAGTGAAATGTTAGCAATGACTCGGCTTCACAAAGTCTTTGAATGGCTTGTTCTGCCGTGATAAGTCGCTTCAGCACGACTTGCCCGATCGGTTGTGCGCTCATGCCGTGGGGCTTGACTTCAATCATTAGGACTGAGTCTTCCACCTGATAGAGCCAGAGCTTTTCATCATGTTCTTCGATACAGAGATTAAGGCGATAAATTTGGGGTTTACGCTGCCAGGCGATCTCATTCCAAAGACCGCCAAACTCCCATACTCGGCCAGTTGTCCAACCATCAGATAGGAAAAAGTACTTCACAAGATCTGCGAGCGGATTGTTCTATGGCATTATCCACCCTTGAGAAGACTTTATCCTGGATGAGGCTTGAGTTTTTACCAGGTTTTTGTGAAGGGTTGAAAAATAACTGTGACTCTACCATCGATTGGCACACTTTATGGCGTGGGTGTGGGCCCCGGAGATCCCGAGTTAATCACGCTGAAAGCTCTACGGTTGTTAGAGTCAGCGCCCGTGGTGGCGTTTCCGGCGGGGGTGAAGGGGCGGTTGGGGAGGGCTCAAGGCATAATCTCACAATGGCTAAGTCCGGAACAGGTGCAACTTGCTTTGCAGTTTCCCTATACGGCGGATCGTCAAATTCTAGCTGAGGCTTGGAAAATTGCCTCAGAGCAGGTCTGGTGTTACCTACGGCGGGGGCGGAATGTTGTATTCGCTTCAGAAGGCGACGTCAGTTTCTACAGCACATTTACTTATCTAGCTCAAACCCTACAGCAATTCTATCCAGAGGTGAGTATTCAAGCGACGCCTGGGGTGTGTTCTCCCCTATCAGCGGCGGCTGTTCTGGGGATACCCCTAACAATCCAGGCTCAACGCCTTGCCATCTTACCTGTCCTACATTCTTTGGCCCACTTAGAAACTGCCCTTTTATGGGCGGATGTCGTGGTGTTATTGAAGGTCAGTTCAATCTATAGAGAGGTTTGGTCGGTTCTCCAAAAGCATCAGTTGTTAGAGCATAGTTTCGCAGTGGAAAATGCGACAAAGCCTGAGCAAATGATCTATGCTGATTTAAGCGATCGCCCCCAATTACAACTCCCCTACTTTTCCTTGTTGGTGGTTCAGGTTAAGCCTCATCAATTAAGCATTAATTAGGCGACGACGAAACTTTGATGAAATGGACCAGTGTGCATCCCACGCCGTATGAAAATCTCGAATCCCAACTTTCGCCCGAATAAAGCATGCTGCGGTTATCTCCAAAATCATTATTTTCAAATCAGAGTTGAGTTGCTAGAGGCAACTTTATCACCCTCATAGGAGTCTAAGAAACCTTCAGGCGCTTACTGAATATTGTTATGGCTTCTCTACCGTCACTTAAGTCACTTACCCCATTGCTGAAGACTTTCCGGCAGCCTACTTGGTTAGCGGTTTTTGCCTCTGCCGGCATTCACGGCGCCTTATTTGCGACTTCACCCAGCTTCTCATCTTCCGGCCTGATTTCATTGGCTAATCCCGGTGAGTTTACTTGGCCACACACTGTGCCTTTAGTAGAACTTACACCGGAGGAACAGGGTCGTCTTCCCACCTTTTCAGACCAATCTTTATCCCTCTTTCCTGACCTTAATCAAGACGATTTGTTCAACCTTCCGACCACCTCCCCACCCAGCATTTCCGACCCATTCTCATCTGATCTCTCGTCTGGAGGGTTAACCCAAGATTGGCTAGCACAGTCTCCTTTTCAACGACAGACAACTCAGATACTTCCTCCCCCCAGCGTAATACCGTTGGAGATTCCCTTTACTGGGGCCTTGCCGCCTTTCCCTCCCCTAGATCAGAACCCAAATTCTCTTACCCCAGATAATTCCAGCGACCCATCTACTTCAGAGTTAACGGTAGGAGAAACTGCTCCATCTGTAGACGAATCGCCTCCAGAAAGCCCCAAGCAAGCTACAGGATCTACGCCCAATAATCAGTTGCAACCCCCTTTAAGCGCCCCACCCAGAAGATTAACTGAATTGAGACCGGATGAAATTAACCAGATAGAGTTAGATCTGGAAAGCTGGCAAGGTGATGGCAGAATACGAGTATCCCTTAGCCCAGAGCCCAGAGCGTCGGGCAATGGTCTTGAATCGGAATCTTCCAATGAAGGGACACAATTATCCTTTAATCTTCCAGGGAGTGAATCATTAGAAGCGCGACTTGAGGCGTACGCTTATAATGCTGCATTGACAAGTGAAGAAGCCGTAAGCGAAGCACTCAACGCCTGGACAGCGGAAATCCAAACTCAATCAGAAATTGAAGATCTACAGCCTACCTTGGTTGAATTCCCGTCAATCGAAAATCCCGTTCGGGTTTGTTTACCGCAAGTACCTGCTTCAGCAATGATTGGCTTACTGATTAATCCTGAAGGGCGGATTGTTGATCATCCTCGGTTACTCAAAAGCACAGGTTATGGCGCTTTGAACAATTGGGCAGCCCAGTCATTGTGGCGGTTTTTAGAAAATCAAGACTTATCTCAGATTGATTCCTATCAAGCCTTAAG
>JAKSDM010001439.1 GCA_022360135.1 Pseudanabaenales cyanobacterium
ACCGCCCCAGAACCACAACCGACAGTGATGTCGTTGACGCCTGAAGTAACCTCAACAACAGACCCCTTGCCCGCTCCTTCTTTGGCCGATCTTCAACCGACGCGGATTTCCCTGCAACCCTCTGAAGCAGATGAAACACCAACCTTAGATCAATCAATAGAGGAGCCTCAACCTACTTTAGACCTTTTGGATCCTGAAGAAATTAATCCTGAACCAGAGCCAATCAAAATTGAAAATGTTTTGGCAGTGGCGCTGGCGACTGCATCAGCGATCGCAACCGCCCAGTGGCGCGCCCTACACACCAGCCTGAGCCACATCTCTGCGAGCCTGAGCCAGTTTCAGCCGACTCGCAGTCACTACCTAGCGGGGACAGGGGCCGTCGCCCTGCTGGTCGGGGCGATTGTCGGCTACCGCTATTACGTCTCGGCCAGACTGGCTGAACAGCCCCCCTATCAGCCCATGCAGTCTTCGCTAGCAACTATCAAACAGCTCCAGGGTGAGGCCCACAACCGCTTGAGCCAGGATTTACTGCAACAAGCCAAGGGGCTAGCGGACCAAAGTCAATTTAAAGATGCGATCCTAATGATTGCAGGGATATCCTCGCCAGAGGCGACTGAGCTGATTCAGCAGTGGTCGGAGAAAATGCTGCAAATTGCGACTGAACGGTATCAGCAACACGGTAAATTAGAGGAGGCCGTCGACATCGCAAACGCAATCCCGACAGTGGCTCCCATTACTGCTAAAGTACCCGCCACTGTTGAAGCTTGGCGAACAGATTCGCGGGAAAATGGGGCCCATGTTCAAGCGGCGGAGCAGGCATTACAGGAAGGGCAATGGCAACAAGCCATTGACGCCGCCCGACAGGTCAGCGATACCCCTTACTGGCAGAAGCAGGCAAGTGCCATTTTGGCGCAAGCCAATGCGGCGATCCGCCCCCCCAGTCAGGCTCAAGGCGCCGCGCCCGCCTCTGGAAGTAGACCGAGAAGCCCTTCAGGCTCAAGGGCATGGGGGGCGCAACGGCGTTAGCGGGAAGCCGCGCCCGGTATAAACCGTTTATAAATTTATTTAATGTCTATGTTTACCCCTAGGCTAATCATTTCTCTTGCGATCGCAACTCTCTTACCCATCCAATGGCGGCTTCCACCGTCAGCTTTCTCTTCCTCCCCCCCATTATGGGAATCGCTGCAGGCCCAGAACCCAACCCCTGCCCCTTCATGGCAGCCCGGAACCATCACGCTTTTAACGATTGGCGCCGCCCAGAGCGGTCATTCTAAACCCGTCCGTTCGGTCGCCTTCAGTCCAGAGGGGCAGTTCTTTGCGAGTGGCAGCGGTGATAGAACCATTAAAATTTGGAATCTGACCGCACGACAGTTAGAGCGTACTCTCCCGCCAAGCGCCGATGAAGTTAACACCGTCGCCTTTAGCCCCAATGGTCAACTGCTCGCAAGTGGCGCCCTGGATGGCATTGTCAAAGTCTGGGATTGGCGACAGGGAAACCTGTTGCAGACATTTCCTAGACATGCCGATATCGTCACATCAGTCGTGTTTAGCCCTGATGGTCAACAGGTTATCAGCGCCAGTGGCGACGCCACCATTAAAGTCTGGGATATCAATTCTGGGACGCTACAGCGTGAAATTAAGACTGAGCAGTGGATCACCGCCCTAGCGCTGAATCCAGATGGTGAAAGGTTGGCCAGTAGCGGTTTACGATCTGTCCAACTCTGGGATTGGACCAATGGGAAGCTGGCCCAGACCTTTGCTGACCCCACCCGAGCAGTTTATGCCGTCGCCTTGAGTCCAGATGGCGAGATGATCGCTTACAGCCCTGATAGCTCTAGTATTGGCGGATCAGAATTCAATACCATTCATCTGAAAGTGCTCAGGCGCAACCGCACTGCTCAAATTCTGCGAGGACATGAGGATTATGTCGCCTCAGTCGCCTTTAGCCCAGACAGCCAGACATTGATCAGCGGCAGTTGGGATAAAACCGTAAAAATTTGGAATGTTGAAACGGGGGAAATCATCCGCAGCTTTTCCGAAAATTCGGAAAGGATTCTGTCCGTTGCTTTTAATCCAAACGGACGCTCATTCATCATTGGCAGTGGCGATGGCACGATTAAAGTTTGGGAATCCACTGAATAAGACTGATTACCCCTGCCAGATTGTCCAATCACTTGGGTCCACTTCAAACTTCACCTGTTCATTATAGGGGGTGGAGCTATCGAGTTTGGGATAACCCAGCGAGATCATGAATGAGCATCGTTTGAGATTGGCAGTGTCGCGATAGCCCTCCAATCCTGAGCAGCCAAGCTCAACACTCATCCCTTCCAACTTTTTTCTCGAACCTTCGCCTGCTGCCTCGACCCTTCAGCCTTTTTACTCGACCGTTCGACCTCAGAACTCAAAACGCCAAGTTCTGAACCCCAAAAACAAAGCTCAGACCTCGAAAGGTCGAGCAAATTGCTCCAACCTACAAGCTCTGAGCCTCAATTGTTAACCTTCGAACTGCGATCGTCCAGTTAACGGCAGCCTTTTCCCTAATCGTGGAAATCGCCGCCATCACGGCATCCCGGTCTGCTTGCTCTAGAGCTGCGCTAATTCGATTGATTGTCATGGTAGGTTGCTTCCTAATGAAATGAATAGCTCTAGCATTTCCAGATGCAGATCGGCAACCTCATTACATGGTCAATATAAGTAGAAATTGCTACGCTAAAATCACGGCAAGCAGCTAGTTATGTATACCCCTCAGCATCCCCTATCGCCTAGAGAGACCCTCCCCACCATGTATGATCTCCCCAGTGAGTATCCTGAGGAGCCTGGTTTGCCTGATGAGTTTCATGACTTTCAGCCCCAGCTATTGCGAGAAACTTGCCAGCCTAAACCCTATCCAGCCGACCAAGTTTTTATCGGC
>JAKSDM010000303.1 GCA_022360135.1 Pseudanabaenales cyanobacterium
ATCATCCAGGCAACGCCACCAGCCAGTTTTGTCAGGGGTGTGGCTCCGACCTACTCCTTCAAGGACGCTATCGGGTGATGCGCCTGTTAAGCGACAATAGTGGCTTTGGCAAAGTTTATGAGGCCTTCGAGCGCAGCACTCCCAAAATTCTGAAAGTGCTCAAAGAAACGCTGAATAACAATCAAAAGGCGGTTCAACTGTTCGAAAAAGAGGCGGCTGTCTTAAGTCAACTTCATCATCTCAGCATCCCCAGAGTGGACCCGGATGGCTATTTTTTGTTTTACCCCAAAGACAAGACTGGGCCTCTGCGCTGCCTGCTGATGGAAAAAATTGATGGGCCCAATCTGAAGCAGTGGATGCAGCAACAGGGCAACCATCCCATCAGCGAAAAGCAGGCGCTTAACTGGCTAAAACAGCTGACAACGGTCTTGCATCTGGTGCATCAGAAGAACTATTTCCACCGCGACATCAAACCAGAAAACATTATGCTGCGTCCCACTGGACAACTGGTGCTGGTGGACTTTGGAGCAGCCAGAGAAATTACCCAAACCTATCTGGAGCACCTGGGCAGCGCCGAGGGGATCACCGCCCTCAGCTCAGCTGGGTATACGCCGCCGGAGCAAGAACATGGCCATGCCGTCCCTCAATCAGACTTCTACGCCCTTGGTCGCACGATTATCTACCTGCTGACGGCAAAGTTTCCGACCGACCGGGGTATGTATGACTCCCTGAAGAATACCTTCAACTGGCGCGCCTATGCTCCCGGTATTTCCCCTACATTTTCAGATTTAATTGACCAAATGATTGCGTCGAGAGCTGTGGATCGGCCTAAGAATACCCAGGAGATTTTAGCAAGACTAGCCGCGATCGCCCTTAAGCCATCCTCTCTCACCCCGCCGCCCATCCGCGATCGCATCTCTGCCCCACAGACAGAAATGCCTCCCACGGCTTGGCATAACAAAACTGCCGACAGCACTGCACTGCAGCCTGGCCAGACTGCGGCTCAGGGGTCACAATCCAGTCCAAGCAGACCATCCAAGCTCAAATGGTGGTTGGGCGGCGGACTGATTATCTTGGTCATGGGTTTGGGCGCCTATACCGCTTGGCGACAGTACCAGCGAACTATCATTCAAACATCCGACCCTAGCGCTGTCTCGTCAGCTTCAAATAGTCAGGCAGTCTCTCTGATCAAAACGTTGCCTGGTCACACTAACTCGATTAACGCCCTTGTCCTAAGCGCTGACGGACACACCTTGATCAGCGCCAGCGCCGACAAGACAATTAGGCTATGGGATCTGACCAACGGGGAAGCCATGGATGTGCTCAAGGGCAATAAAAGTTTTGTCAATGCGCTTATCCTGAGCTTCGATGAACAAGCGCTTGTTAGCGGCAGCGCCGATGGCGCAATTAAAATCTGGGAACTTGAAACTGGCCAGGAAATCCTTACCTGGACCGGCCATACTAGCGCGATTAACGCCCTAGCCATGAGTCCGGAGGGCAAATATCTGATCAGCGGCGCCGCCGACGGCAGCATTAAGATCTGGAATTTCAGCACAGGTGAAGAACTTCAAACGCTGGCGGGTCATCCCAGTGCGATCAACACATTGGAGGTCAGTCATGACGGCCAAACTCTGATGAGCGGCAGCGCCGACAAAACAATTAAGCAGTGGGATATCAAAACTGGCGAAGAAATGCTCACGTTCACAGGACACACCAGTTATGTGAATGTATTGCTGATGAGCCGTGATGGCCAATTTCTTCTGAGCGGCGCTGCCGATCAGACCATCAAACAGTGGGATGTGACCACCGGAGAAGAGGTGCGTTCCTTCACCGGTCACGCTGGCTTCATAAACGCCCTCGAACTCAGTCGGGATGGACGATTTCTCAGAAGCGGCAGCGCCGACGAGACAATCAGAGAGTGGGATCTCAAGACAGGCGACGCTATCCAGACCTACACTGGCTTTGACGTCCATGTTGATCATTTTGTCACCCGGCGAAATGGCCAGATTGTTACAGCCAATAGAGAAAGCGACACGATCAGAATTTGGCTTGCCAGCGGCGATTCACTATCCCCCGATCATTGATTCAAGGCCCGAATCAGCTGTTGGATTCCCGATAAAAATCCTTTTGGGGATTTTACCGGGCGGGGTGGGGCTCCGCTTTGATTAGATTGCGCCGCTGATTGTTCTCCCATTAGCAGATTATCCAAAACTTCTCCCATTGGCCGTTGGGGTAACTCTGCTAACAGCTCGTAGTTATCCAGCTCCGTTTTCCGCCAAATTTGCCAGGGGTCAGGATAGCAGCGCAAGATCGCCGCCCCCTCTAAGGGTTTGAGATAATAGCAAGATTCCAGGGTTTTTAAGAACCGCTCCCTGACTTGTCGGGCGGCATAGCCAATGCCGACGATCGCAATATCTTCTAGCTTTGGGGTAAATAGCACCACGGGGCGATCGCCGGCCTGATTGCACATTTTCTCAACCTCTCTCACCTCCACGGCAGAAGGCTCTACAAATAAATACGCCTGATCCGTCGGCTCCATTTGCCCTTTCAGTTCCGCCATCC
>JAKSDM010001213.1 GCA_022360135.1 Pseudanabaenales cyanobacterium
CAGTGAGGGGATGGGTCCATCCCGGATTTTGCAGCATAGACATGACGTGGTATTCCCCTATAGGAGTTTCCCAGCCAGGTCTTCCGATTGCAACTGGATAGCTCTCTATCAGTTCCTCATCTTGGTAGACGTAGACAGTACGCTCACTCAAATCAATTACTAAGCGGACATTGTCCCCCAATAGCTCTGGAAAAATAGGCTGGACTTGAGGCAAATCAGGGGGAAATAGAAGCGGCGTCTGAGTTTGTACTGGAGCCGCTGGCCTAACCCAAGCTAAAAGAGCCGCCTCAGTTTCACTGACAGCTGTCTCAGCGGCGTTTTGAGATTGATTCGAAAAACGAACACCTGCTTCTAGCGGTTCTGGGAAGACGGGCTGGGCTTGAGGAAAGTTGGGAGGAGACGCAGGTGATATCAGATCCGATATCGATGCGGGTCTATCCCATTTCACAGAAGTCGCCTCAACCTCCTCATAGGGAGTTGTCCGGGCAATCGCTTGGGACCGATCAGAAAAGCGAATGTCCTCTGTCTCTAGAGTTTCTGGAGCAACAAACTGGGTTTGAGGCGATGCGGATGCAGCTGAAACGGACATCAGCGCCTGGGCCAAATCCTGCCTCACCGGCGCTGAAGGATTCACCTCAAGATTGTTATCGACAGCCGTCTGAGCGACGGCGGCCCGGGGTTGAACTGCAAGCAGGAAGATAGCCGAACTCAACCCAATTTTTAGCGATCGCTGATGATCCATATCCTATTTCTTTTCCTTTACTGACTCAAACACTCCACCGAGTTTAAAGATAAATCCTATCCCTATTCTTAGGAAGGGATAAATTCCTATCCTTCAGGAAAAGATAAATATATACCCGATCCTTCTTTATATGGGGTCTCGTTGAGCAGACTTGATTGAATTAAGCTGAGTTCCTTTAAGCATATTGAACTTAAAGCGGGAAATTGCTCCTGGTGTAGAACTCAGAATCCAAAATCCAAAATCCAGTCTAAAGCTGACTCCTGAATTCTTTAGCGGATCATAGCCGCCTGCAAAATTTGATCGTCAGTCGAGAAATCAACCTCTGCTTGATTGCGGCCAGATGCTAAATAATCATGCAGGAATGAATCCTTAAGACCGCCAACCAAATCAAACTCAGGTCGCCAATTCAGTTCGGCTTTCGCCTTTTCGATAGAGGTAAAGAAATGCTGCAGCCGCATTGGAAAGGCTTTGCGCTTACCAAAGTCAAACTGCTTGGGGTGATAATGAATCAGTTCGAGCGCATCGGCCGATTTGCCAACTGCGGCAGCGCAGGCGCGGGCTAATCCATCAAAGGAGACGGCGCGATCGCCCGAAATGTTGTACACTTTTC
>JAKSDM010000119.1 GCA_022360135.1 Pseudanabaenales cyanobacterium
CCCACTTCACCGACTAAGACGGTGTAGGGATCAACAACCCGGTCGCGAAAGCTAGCGGTGACGGCGATCGCAATGCCCAAATCTGCTGCCGGTTCCGCCACAGTCAGCCCGCCAGATGAAGCTACATAGGCGTCAAGCTTAGACAGGGGAATCCCCACTCGTTTCTCCAGCACTGCCAAAATTTGCAGCAGTCGATTGTACTCAATCCCAGTCGTAGAACGACGTGGAGAGCTATAGCTAGTCGGGCTGACTAGAGACTGCAACTCCACCACCAAGGGCCGGGTGCCCTCGCAGGCGACAATGGCGGCGATTCCGGGGGCCGCCTCTTGCCGATTTCCCAGGAACAGCTCAGAGGGATTCTGCACCTCCTCCAATCCTTGATCCGCCATCTCAAACACCCCCAGTTCATGGGTCGCCCCAAAGCGATTTTTGACCGAACGCAATAGCCGATGGCTGGCGAAGCGCTCGCCCTCAAAGTAGAGCACTGTATCTACCAAATGCTCTAGCACCTTCGGTCCGGCGATCGCTCCCTCCTTGGTCACATGGCCCACAATAAAAAGCGTGACATTTTCCCGCTTCGCCACCTGCATCAAAGCCGATGTGCATTCCCGCACCTGAGAAACTGAACCAGGGGCCGATGTCAACGCTGCATAATAAAGCGCCTGAATACTGTCAATCACTGCTACCCTCGGTCGCAGCGCCTCCAATTCCATCAGGATAGTCTCCAGATCGGTTTCGGGCAGGAGATAAAGGTTAACGTTTGGCGACTGGTGAGCGTTTGCAGGATGGAGAAGTTTTGGATTTTGGATTTTGGATTTTGGATTTTGGATTTTGGAGTTTAGAGTTTGAGTGTCGCCTCCCCCATTTCCCCCATATTCCCCATCCTCCTCTGCTTCCCCGGATCCCCCTGCCTCCCCATCTCCCCCCACGCCCCCCGGCAGTATCCCCAACCGTTGAGAACGAAGCTTTACCTGCTGTCCCGATTCCTCTGCACAAACGTAGAGCACGGGAGAAGTCTGAGCCAGCTGATTGGCGACCTGAAGCAGCAAGGTCGATTTTCCAATCCCCGGATCACCCCCAACTAGAACCAGAGAACCGGGCACGATACCGCCTCCCAACACCCGATCGAGCTCCCAGTAGCCAGACGAGAGACGAACTTGGGGATGATCTTTGATCTGATATAGCGTCAGGGATAAACGGGGCGCCGGTTCGCTGTTTTTCTGACTCTGTTCTGCAGAGCGCGATCGGCCCAATACAGGCGATCGGTTTGAGGTGCTATTTGGCGGCGCAATTATTTGCTCAACCAGGGAATTCCAGCTACTACAGGCTGGACATTTGCCAAAGTGTTGGAAAGACTCAGCGCCGCATTGATTGCACACATAAATAGAGCGTGACTTAGGCATAACTCAGTAATATCTCACTCGATTTGCGAGCAATAAAACATAAATTTCCAAGTAATAAAACATAATAATTGACAACTCATTACGCCTTAGTCTGGCAGAAAAAGTTAGGGGATTTCTGCAAAAGAATATTCCAATCCAAACCCCAGTAGTAGGAGCGCATGTTCATGTCCCCCTAACGATTACCTAGGATCTTATTTTGCCGAAATCAGCTTAAGACATCTGTAAGGTGTCGGCCCTATAACCTTGTGCTATTTCCATCCCATTAGTGCTTCATGCCATCACTGAGTTCGGCTTTACTATATATAAAGGTAAAGAAATTCTGAATTTGTTTAAGTGATCAATTGGCCTGTATAAAACCTTAAAAAACCCTGAAAACCAGTTATGATGGGGATCGCAACCGGATTAAAACGAATACAATAATCTACTATCTTAATATTAAGGTACTAAAAGTTAATTATTCAATAATTCAATCTATTAAACCCAAGGTGTTTTTTAGGAGTATAGAGAGCATTGGAAAGCATCAAAGAAAAAATACTGGTT
This sequence comes from Pseudanabaenales cyanobacterium, assembly GCA_022360135.1. Lineage (GTDB taxonomy): Bacteria > Cyanobacteriota > Cyanobacteriia > Phormidesmidales > Phormidesmidaceae > JAKSDM01. The sequence continues at coordinate 1,944 of JAKSDM010000119.1, forward strand.
GTTGATGACGAAGCTAGTATCCGTCGCATTCTGGAAACTCGACTCTCCATGATTGGTTACGACGTGGTTACTGCTGCTGATGGGGAAGAAGCATTGGATACTTTCCGCAATGCAGCGCCCGACTTAGTGGTGTTAGATGTGATGATGCCTAAGTTAGATGGCTATGGGGTCTGCCAAGAGTTGCGTAAAGAATCTGACATTCCTATCATTATGCTAACGGCCTTGGGAGATGTGGCTGACCGAATTACCGGGTTGGAGTTGGGAGCCGATGATTACGTCGTCAAACCTTTTTCTCCTAAGGAGCTAGAGGCGCGTATTCGCTCTGTTCTGCGACGGGTTGAAAAAACAAGCACCTCTGGAATCCCTAGCTCAGGGGTAATTACGGTCAACAATATTCGGATCGATACCAATAAGCGCCAAGTTTATAAGGGCGATGAGCGAATTCGTCTGACGGGGATGGAGTTTAGTTTGCTAGAGCTACTCGTTAGCCGTTCTGGGGAGCCCTTTTCTCGCTCAGAGATTCTGCAGGAAGTCTGGGGATATACACCTGAACGGCATGTAGACACCCGCGTCGTCGATGTCCATATTTCTCGTTTGCGAGCCAAGTTAGAAGACGACCCGAGTAATCCAGAATTGATCCTAACAGCGAGGGGAACTGGCTATCTGTTTCAGAGGATTGTAGAACCAGGAGAAGAGTAGTCTGATAGAATTTCTTAAAGTTTCTACAGATTCATATCGATGGGATCGACTCTGGCACGAATCGCAATTGACGCGATGGGCGGGGATTACGCGCCTGCAGAAATCGTAACTGGCGCTATAAGGGCCAAGGCGGAGCTAGGTTTGGAAGTCTTGCTAGTGGGGGATCCGCAGCAGATTCAGGCATCTATATCTCAACCTGAAAACTTACGCCAAATTGAGATTGTTCCCTCAGAGGGCATCGTCGAAATGCATGAAGAGCCTCTGAGTGCTATCAGACGGAAACCCAAGGCTTCTATCAATGTGGCGATGGACTTGGTAAAAAGGAAGCAAGCTGATGCTGTTGTTTCTGCAGGACATTCGGGTGCGGCAATGGCGGCGGCGCTTCTGCGCTTAGGTCGTTTGAAGGGGATAGATCGGCCGGCTATTGGGGCTGTATTCCCCACGGTCGTGGCGAGTAAGTCTGTACTCATACTGGATGTGGGGGCTAATGTAGACTGCCGACCCAAATTTTTGGAGCAGTTTGCGGTCATGGGCACCATCTATTCTCGCTATGTTTTAGGCATCGAAGATCCCAAAGTAGGATTACTGAATATTGGGGAAGAACCCAGCAAGGGCAATGATCTGGCGGTTCGCACCCACCAAGCTTTAGTGGATAATCCGTTGATTCCTTTCATTGGCAACGCTGAAGGGAGAGATGTATTATCCGGTGATTTTGACGTCGTCGTTTGTGATGGCTTTGTGGGTAATGTGCTGTTAAAGTTTGCCGAGGCAGTGGGTGAAGCGGCCTTACAGATCCTGCGCGAAGAACTTCCACAGGGTATTAGAGGTAAGCTTGGCACTGCTTTGTTAAGGAAAAACCTACGTCGTATCAAACAGCGGGTTGATCACGCTGAACATGGCGGCGGCCTATTGCTCGGTGTGGCTGGCGTTGCCGTGATTAGTCATGGCAGTTCTCAAGCCCCTTCAATTTTCAATGCTATTCGACTGGCCAAAGAGGCCGTTGATAATGGAGTATTGGAGCAGATTCAGGCTCAATACAAAAAGGTGGCCGCGCCAGCTACGGATGGAGATTAGATGTTACAGCAGTTAGGAAATGGGGTCTCAGTTACAGGCTGTGGTTCAGCTAAGCTGACTAATCATTTAGATAATCACATGCTTAGCAAAATCGTTGATACCTCTGATGAGTGGATCGCTACTCGCACAGGTATTCGTCAACGACATATTGCAGGTGAGGATGATTGTCTCAAAACCTTAGCTGCGGAAGCAGCGCAGGAGGCTATCACAATGGCGGGGCTAGCGCCTATCGACATCGACCTGATTATCTTGGCGACTTCAACCCCCGATGATCTATTTGGCAGCGCTTGTCAGGTTCAGGCGGAGTTAGGGGCGGCGACGGCGGTCGCTTTTGATCTTACCGCCGCCTGCTCTGGATTTGTGTTTGCGATGGTGACTGCCGCCCAGTTTATTCGGACTGGGGTTTACCAAAATGTGGTCGTCATCGGCGCCGACCTATTGTCTCGCTGGACAGACTGGAGCGATCGCCGCACCTGTGTCCTGTTTGGCGACGGAGCGGGCGCTGTGGTGATGCAGGCCAGCGAACGCGATCGCTTATTAGGGTTTGAGTTGCGTAGTGATGGCGCCCTGAACGACTGCCTAAAACTGACTTATCAAAGCCAGTTTAAGGAGTTGGCCGATGACGCGGCAGTTCAGCACGGGACCTTTCAACCCATCACCATGAATGGCCGAGAGGTCTACAAATTTGCCGTCAAGCGAGTCCCTGAGGTGATTGAAAAGGCGTTATTTCGGGCGGGGCTCGCCACTAACGACATTGACTGGTTACTCCTGCACCAAGCCAACCAACGTATTTTGGACGCCGTCGCTGAGCGCTTGCACATTCCCTCTGAACGAGTTGTCAGTAATATGGCCCACCACGGCAACACCTCCGCTGCATCGATCCCGATCGCCTTGGATGAAGTCGTCCGGGCAGGCAAAGTTAAAGTCGGGGATACCATCGCAGCCTCTGGATTTGGGGCCGGATTAACCTGGGGGGCCGCTATTTTTGAATGGGGTTAAATCCCCCAGTGAGTTGTAATCTGAAGTTGATAATTGATGACTAAAACTGCGTGGGTGTTTCCTGGACAAGGGTCACAGGCGATCGGTATGGGAACTGACTTGGCCGATCTGCCGGAGGCTAAAGCAAAGTTTGACCAAGCCGAGACGATCCTGGGCTGGTCAGTGTTAGAGATTTGCCAGCGTGAAGATGACAAAGTTTCGAACACACTCTATACCCAACCCTGTCTTTATGTGGTTGAAAGTATCCTGGCTGATTTAATAATGGCGAAAGGGTTTCAGCCTGACTTAGTCGCTGGACATAGTCTGGGGGAGTATGTGGCGCTTTATACAGCCAGGGTCTTTGATTTCGCTACCGGGTTGAAACTGGTCAAGCGTCGGACGGAATTGATGTCTCAAGCGTCTGAAGGCGTTATGGTGGCTCTCCTGGGCTTTGACCGGGAAGCGTTAGAGACCAAAATACAGGAGACTTCGGGTGTAGTCCTGGCAAATGATAATAACCCTGGTCAGGTTGTCATCTCTGGCGCTCCAGCAGCAGTTGAGACGGTGATCAATTCCGTCAAATCCAAACGAGCTGTGAGACTCAACGTCAGCGGGGCCTTTCACTCTCCCCTGATGGCGGACGCCGCCGCTGAATTCCAACCCGTGTTAGACAAGGTTGAATTCAATTCTGCTCAAGCCCCCGTACTCTGTAACGTAGAGCCGACTCCAACGACTGACGCTGAGATCTTGAAGCAACGCCTGACTCAGCAGATAACAGGCTCCGTCCGCTGGCGAGAAATCTCCCTACGTTTGGCCGAAGAAGGTGTCGAGCACGTTGTCGAAATTGGCCCTGACAAGGTATTGACGGGGCTGATCAAGCGCACTGCTCGTAGCCTCAAGCTGTCGAATGTAGGCAATTTAGAGCAGCTTTTAGCGTTTAGCGCTTGACTCCGCTATGGTCAGATCCCGCGAACCCTTCATCAGCCTTGTGCTCTACCATCTAATCAAATGGTCGGTGGTGAGTCCCTTGCTGCACAGCTATTTTCGAGGACGGATTTATGGTGCGCAATGGGTTCCGCAAACAGGTCCTTTAGTGGTGGTGGGAAATCATGCCAGTGATTTTGATCCACCTATTCTTGCCAGCTGCGTCCGGCGTCCAGTGTCCTTTATGGCCAAGGAAGAACTCTTCCGGGTCCCTGGGTTGAGTCAGGCGATTCAGCTGTATGGGGCCTATCCAGTCAAGCGGGGAACGCCGGATAGAAGTGCAATTCGGGCAGCGTTGCAGCGGCTAGAGCAGGGCTGGGCGGTGGGCTTATTTCTGCAGGGAACTCGCACCCCCGATGGCCGTATTGCTTTTCCTAAGCTGGGGGCTGCGCTGATTGCGGCCAAAGCTCAGGCGCCGTTATTACCCGTAAGCCTTTGGGGAACCCATCGAATTATTCCCAAGGGAGTGCGATTTCCTCGTGCGGTTCCTGTAACTGTTCGAATTGGCGAGCTAATTCCGCCTCCTAGCTCAACCCATCGGGAGGAGCTGCAGACAATCACCCAAAAATGCACCGATGTGATTCATCAGCTCCATGATTTAGGGCAATGAACCGTATCAATCAAACAAAGCGTTAGCCCCAAGAAGCGCACGATACACTTGATAGTTTAGATAGCAGGCCATACAAATTGAAGGGTGTTCACAAAGTTTTGATATGAAGCAGAATTTAAGGCTAGAGTTGGCGGAAATGATAGAGCCTGCCGAATGGCAATGGTTGTTCCCTCACGCCAACCGAGACGCTGTAGTCGTCGTTGATCCCGGACTCGATTTGGTGGAAGTTGGCATGGCGATCGCTACTGACAACGTCACCTCAGTCCAGCGCTGGATTGGTGAACAGCTGATTGCTAAACCGTCGGCTGTTCAACTGGGAGATTGGGGACGCGATCGGACAAAACGTTTGAAAACCCTCATTATCCAACCCTACGTACTGGTACAGGACTCCTTACCTGCAGCATTAGAGTAATCATATGACAGCCCTATGCGTGAGCCCTCTGTCCCGGCTATATGGGAGCGTTTGAATACCCTTGCTCTGTTGAGGTTTCTATTACTGTTTGCCTGCGGTTGGGCAATTACGCAACTATTGGCCTACTTTGAAGTGGTGGTTGTGGTCTTTGTATCTTCAGCGATTCTGGCCTTTCTGCTAAGCTACCCAGTCCAATGGCTGAACCGCTTCCTGCCCCATGGCATAGCAGTCTTTGTGATTTTTTTATTCGGTCTCGTTTTGATTGGGGGGATTGCGGCTACGGTCGGGATTGCCGTGCTTTCCCAGGGGGAACGACTAACCGAAGCCATGGCGGAGTTCCTCCATTCTCTGGCGCCCCTCGTCGAACGCCTGGAGGCAACCCTCCACACCTGGAATCTAAGTGTAGACCTCCGCAGTATAGAAACTCAGATACGGCAGCAGGCGCTGGAGCTTATGGGCGCTGGACTGGCAATTCTGCAAGCAGCCCTAGCCAATGTGATCCATGCCATTTTGATTGCCGTGGTCACTTTCTTCATGCTGTTAGATGGGGCTCGTATTTGGCATTTTTCGCTCAAACTGATTCCCACTCACTTGCGCCAACGGTTTACGGTCACCGTTCAGCACAACTTGCTCGGTTTCTTCTGGGGACGGCTGCTGCTATCTATCTTCTTCGCGGTTTCCGCCTTTGTCACCTTCTTGATTCTGAAGGCGCCTTTCGCCTTAGTACTAGCGGTGATTGTGGGACTCTTTGACCTCATCCCTGGGATTGGGGCGACACTTGGGATCACTTTAGTGGCGCTGTTTCTACTATCCCAGAGCGTATGGCTATCGCTAACGGTGATTGTTACCTGTGTCCTACTGCAGCAAATAGAGGAAAATATTCTACTGCCTCGAATTATGCAAGACTCCCTTGATATTAATCCCGTGGTGATGTTTTTTGCTTTGCTGGTAGGCGCCAGGGTAGCCGGACTCCTAGGCGTGTTTCTGTCCATTCCCGTAGCCGGGGTGATCGTCAGCCTGCTGGAGATTCAAGAGATGAAGGGCCACTCAACCCGACCAGAACTGCAAGACCTCAGCCCAGTTGGAGAGACGCTAGAGTAAGGCTTCGGGAGGAGGGGGCTGCAGTGATAAGATACCCCCGGAATCCTAAGTCACTCATCTATGCCAAAGACGCCGCCTAAAAGACCCTCCCTTTCAACCCAGTCTCCGGCTCAGCTCAATTTTCTCAAAGCGCCTATCCCCTGGTTATATGCTTTATGGAAATTCTCCCGGCCCCATACTATCATTGGCACTAGTCTCAGTGTCTTTGGTCTGTTCGCAATTACCTGGGCTACGGCGGATTCTCTCGGTACAGTCACCACTCGCCTCCCCGCTCCATCCGCCCTCTTTATCTCCTTGTTCGCTTGGCTAGCCTGTCTCTGCGGCAATGTCTATGTTGTGGGGCTCAACCAAATTGAGGATGTTGATATTGATCGTATCAATAAGCCGTATTTGCCGTTGGCGTCTGGAGAGTTTTCGCCTCTAGAAGGGGTTATCCTGGTGAGCGCTACTGGCGTTTTAGCGCTCACCCTAGCCCTATCTCAAGGCCCATTTTTGTTTGGCATGGTGGGCTTAAGCTTGCTGCTGGGAACAGCTTACTCTCTCCCGCCGCTGCGACTCAAGCGATTCCCTTTTTGGGCCTCATTTTGCATCCTGACGGTGCGAGGAGTGATCGTAAACCTGGGCCTTTTTCTCCACTATGGACAAAAATTTGGCTTACCACTGACGATTCCCGCCAAAATCTGGGCATTGACTTTATTTATTCTATTTTTCAGCATTGCGATCGCTATCTTCAAAGACATTCCAGACATTGAGGGCGATCGTCGCTACAACATCATCACCTTCACCGTTCGATTGGGGCAACGAGCTGTATTCAATAGTGCTCGGGGGATATTAACGATTTGCTATGCCGGTATGGGCCTGATCGGGTCTCTAATCCCAAACGTCAACGGTCCCTTCCTGGTGGGAACCCATTTGCTGATACTGGGCTATTTTTGGCTGCTAAGCTTCCGGGTGGCGTTCCACCAAACAGCCGTTGGGGCCTCAGCTAAGACTAACCATTTCAAGCCATCTGACGCCCTCCGTCCCCTGCTCTCCCTCTACTTTCCGCCTCCCGCCGGAACTGCCAAATCCATTTCCTACCCCGCCTTCTATCAATTCATCTGGAAACTATTTTTTTGGGAATACCTGATTTTCCCATTGGCCTGCTTGCTAAGCTAACTCGATTGTGACAGATAAAGAACAATGTTTACGATGCGCCAAACCCATGAACCCAATTCTTTTAATATGGAATCAACGGCGTTAGACTAGTTTACAAAAGAAATAAGTGAGATTGCGGGGAACCCAAGTTGGGTAAATTACCTCGTTAAGCATAGGGTTACTGCATAAGGCATCCTAACTGGAGCATTGAAGTGATATATACAGACGTAAAAATTATGCTTTTGGCAAGGGATCATCGCAAGTAAAACAGGCATCAAATGAAGGAAGTGAGTTTTTACTCCCTACAATTTGGCCGTTGAAGCTTACTTTCAATTGAGGTCTATCGTCAAGTGCTGCTTCTACATCTTGTAAGCCCTTTCAATTCCCATCTAAACACGCAACCTGGGAAGCTCATGATCAGGAAAGACCATGATTTTACTCAGCATGAACCAGGATATGACTACATCCTAGAAGTGGCTGATGAAGAGTCTGAGAGCAAGGGATTTTACATGACTGGCCAGAGGTTAGGGATTAAACCCCAGGACAACATCATTCTGCAGCATGGCTCTGATACAGTTCAATATCGGGTGGCCTCTATTGAACACTATATTGATCCTCCGGATATGTGGCTTGCTTTTCTGGTGAAAGAATCCTAATGGATATCCCGCCTTGGCGTCATGCCCGCCAACGCAAAAGTTCACTCTTAACCGGGTTGACAAACTCACGCTCTTCGGCCATAGCCTGGGCATACTCCCGTTTGAGTTGGTAATACCAGCGAGCTGGGGTATCTGAATCTTTAATAAAACGTAATATTGGATTGTGTTTCAATCCAATTTGCTGTTGGCCGACAACCTCTCTGTCTTGACCGAGAAAAGCGCGCACCAGATATCGCATAATTGGCTTGAGCATCCATCCCCAGGGTAAAGTCCAATAGAAAGCGAAGGTTACATCGGTCTCAGTTTCAGAGATCGGGGTGACGGCAGTCAGGTTACAGACCCGATGTCTAGCAGTGGCGTTTTCTTCGATCCGGATGCTAGGGAGATGGAATCTGATTTCAGCTTCGGGCGCTCCGCCGAGGAGCCAGTAAATCCGACCCATGTCCGCCATTTTGTGTCGCCGCATAGTAAATCCGTAGGCAGACGGATCAAACCATTTGATCTCATCATGTAAATCACCGGAACGCCACCACCAAGCCCGATGCACATAAGGTGAATGGGCCGGATCCATTAAACCCACAACAGCATAGTCAATAAAACAGGGAAAGCGAATGGTTTCCACCAGGTTTGGCGGCTGGTCAGCGAAGCCAGGAATCCTGGGAATATCGAACTGAGGGGGTTTGGCTTGCGATGTATCAGACTCGGGAATGTAAACCCAAATGTTGCCCTGAATTTCTTGAACCGGGTAATGGGGAACATCGAAACGGCTCAATTCCATCTCCTGATCCGCCATCAGAGATGGAATTTCGGTGCAGCGGCCAGTCGAGTTGAAGCGCCAGCCATGGTAGCAGCACTGCACCTCCTGTCCATCAAACCAACCGCAGCTCAAGGGTATGGCACGGTGAGGGCAGATGTCATGGAGGGCGAAAACCTTGCCACTGCAAGTACGCGCCAGCAAAACAGGTTGCCCCAGATAGGTTCGCGCCATCATCTGTCCAGGTTTGAGTCGATGACTTGGCAGCGCGTAGTACCAAACGTTGCGGAGGAAGGTGTTATCGTTTGCCTGCACGGTTTGAAGTTAATGGAACGGTAGTTTTCTCAGAAGAGACTGTAATCATACTGACCAACTTAAATCTTCTTAACACAAAGATGTACCGTTTTTGAAGGTGCGGATCGCCGTCTTATGGACTATCCCCCACACTCCACCCCCCACGCCCTACCCCCTATCACCTTGGTGACAGGTCCAGCCCGTTCAGGTAAGAGTGAATGGGCTGAACAGCTTGCCCAACAATCTGGCAGGTCTATCATCTATGTGGCGACGGCCCTGCAGATTGAAGATGATCCTGAGTGGCGGCGGCGCATTCAGCAGCATCAGCAGCGTCGTCCGTTATCCTGGCAGACTGTAGAAGCGCCCTTTGACCTGGCCAGCCTGATTCAGGCTGCCGATCCAGCACATTGTCTACTGATTGATTCTTTAGGAACCTGGCTGGCGAATTACTTGGAGCAAAGCGAGGAGAACTGGCGACGAATTCAAAATAGGTTTCTGGTCAGTCTCAGGCAAACTGCAAGTGAGGTCATTCTCGTGGCTGAAGAGACGGGGTGGGGGGTTGTTCCTGCCTATTTAGCCGGACGAACGTTTCGCGATCGCTTGGGCTCCCTAGTCCGTTTAGTCGGCGCGATCGCCGATCCGGTTTATTTGGTTACAGGCGGTCATGTGCTTAATTTGAGAGCCCTAGGGACTCCTTTAGGGGCAAACTTAGGTGAGACGGTAGAGGGGAAGAATGAAGAACAAAGCACTTAGAGATTTACTCTTCTCGAAGAATAAATCTTGCTCTACAATTCAATCAATATATCAGCCGATCCCATCTGTTTTTTGGCCCATCTGTGAACAAAAGGCTTAAACCGAAAACAACCGTTCCTCCGATGGTTAACGCCATCATTAAGCCACTGTCTTGACTTTTTTGGAATTCCTGCTTGGGCAAAAAACACACCCGTCTCAATATTGAAATCAGCTAAATTGTAATCATCTATCTCAGCAGATTTTAAAAGCTTGAGATGATACCAAACAATTCCAATTGCAGAGTGATTGCCTTCAGAGATTCGAACACAAGCAAAATTGAGTTCCGGTTTATGATTGGCCAACCAGTTTCGTACAGCCAACGTCACAGCGTCAACAGCTTGGTCAGGGGCGCTACGAATTAAAATGTCTTGGTTTTGTGCAATAGGGGAGGTGATGTTCTGCAGCTTCATTTTCCTCAGCGATATAAAATTTTCCCATCTCAATATCTTCATCCTGGGTTAGCAGCTTCGCTAAGCCTATCTGTATGGTACTCATCCAGACTTTTTATAAAATCAGCTAATATCCCGCTTACTCTCGGCTAAACCGCTTACTCTCGACTCAATTCTGGCTAACCAGGAAGAAAGCTGAGATGACGCCACTGCATTTACCCTGGCAACCTGTCCAGACCCGTGATCTCAACCGAGCAGCCTCACTAGAGCCGTAACCTTATGTTGCGCCATTGGTAAAGTTCAACTGACAGGGCCCAGCTAATCAGCCTGGACGCCCACAATCCCTAACTCATCCTTGTCGCCCCCTTCCCTTGCTCTTAGCCAAAAGTTAAAACTATCTTATAATAACTAGTTTAGGACTTTGGGCATAGTGGGAGGAGCTAGGATATTACTAGAAGGCTAGGAACTAATATTCTTTGGTTTCCGCTTTAGACATTTAGGGCCGTTTTCACACCAATGCTTTTGAGCAATTAGCCACAAATTTATGGCATCTCAACAACAAGTTAGGGAGTATTTAGCCTACTGGTTTCAGTTAGGCAAGAAGATAGTATTGCGCCAAGGCGTCAACCCATTTTTACCCTCTCCTGTGATTCAGGGCGATAGATATAGCCAGGAATTTGAAGATTGCTGGCAATACATTTTTGCTATTGGCGGTAAGGATTGTTACCTAGAGGGGACGGATCAGACGATTGAGGAGTTGCTGTCTCCGACTTGGCAGCTTGAGGACTGTGCTCGCTGTGAAATGCCCATACCCCTCGCTACCTCCGGAATGCCTGCCCAAGTTTGTCCCTGCTATGACTTGCCTCTCTGGCCTAACAATGACGTGCCAGGGCCTAGAGCGCCAGTTTCAAGCCTTTCTCACTTAACTGAGATTCGAGAACGCCTAGAGAGGGCAGACAGGTCAACCGCAGACGATCTAACTGCAGATAACTTGGGGGATGAAACATTAGGAAAAAAGACTAATTTAGAGACCAATTCAGTGAGTAACTAGCTCAGCTGCTTGTTTACGAGGAATCTCATAGGTAAAGAAGTCATAGGCCAGGAGGGTTGAGGGAAAAATAGCCTGAGCCTCTTTGAGTAAATCCTCAAGTCTGATGGAATTGCCAGGGGCGTAGCGGGGGCTGAAGTGAGTTAGGATAAGCTGCTTAGCTTGAGCCGTAAGGGCGACCTGAGCCGCCATCGTAGAGGTGGAGTGAAGCCGCTGATAAGCCAACTCTGCATCTTGATGGGCAAAAGTAGACTCATGAATTAACACATTCACCCCTTGAGCCAGTTCAATAGCGCTCTCACAGTAGATGGTATCGGTGCAGTAAGCCACCTTCCGCCCGATCAGAGGAGGGCCGCAGAGTTCTAACCCATTGATCCGTCGCCCATCAGGTAGAATAACGACTTCACCTCGCTTCAGTTTGCCGTAAAGGGGACCCGATGGAATCCCTAGGGCGATCGCTCGTTTCACATCAAAGCGTCCAGGGCGCTCCTTTTCGGTGATCCGATATCCGTAGGCTGGCACACGATGCTCCAGAAGTTTACATTGCACGGTAAATTCCGCATCGTCATAAACGAATCCTGGTTGAACCGTATGTACTTTAATCGGAAAGGAAAAGTGGGTCTGGGAATAACGACGGCAAGCCTGCAAATACTCATTCAGCTTTGGCGGACCATAGATATCCACTTTCTGTTGAGGATTGCCTGCTAATCCACAACTGGCTAACAGCCCCATTAGACCGAAAATATGATCCCCGTGCATATGAGTAATAAAAATGCGGCGAATTTGGCTGGCTTTGAATTCACTCCTGAGAAATTGGTGTTGGGTGCCTTCACCACAATCAAACAGCCAAATTTCAGCCCGCTGGGGTAGGCGTAAGGCCCAACTGGAAACGTTCCGCGATCGGGTAGGAACACCCGAGCTGGTTCCAAGGAATGTTATCTGCAACGGTTAACCCACCTCACTCAACCATCTCACTCCTAA
>JAKSDM010000351.1 GCA_022360135.1 Pseudanabaenales cyanobacterium
AAATAACAACCCATCCATGACAAATCAGGGGGAGATATGAACCAAGCCTACATTGTTAGCAGTGTCCGAACTGCAATCGGAAAAGCGCCCCGTGGGACGTTGCGAAACGCTCGCCCGGATGATTTGGGCGCGGCGGCGGTGAAGGGAGCGATAGAGCGGGTGAAGGGGCTGGAGCCTGAACACATCGATGATGTCATGTTTGGCTGTGCTTTCCCCGAAGGCGCACAAGGATTTAACCTGGGACGAGTCGTCGCCCGCAGGGCGGGGTTGCCCGATTCTGTCCCCGGTTGCACGGTCAACCGATTCTGTGCATCAGGACTGCAGACGATCGCCCTGGCCAGCCAAGCGATTATGGCTGAACAGGCTGACGTGATGGTGGCGGGTGGGGCGGAATCCATGAGTTTGATTCCCATGGGGGGGGGTGATCTCGCCCCCAATCCAACGCTGATGGCGAACACCCCGGAGGTTTACATGACGATGGGTCTGACGGCGGAAAATGTGGTGCAGAAGTACCATATATCTCGACATGATCAGGACCATTTTGCCTTGCGATCGCACCATCGCGCCTTAGCCGCTATCCAGAAAGGCCGCTTCGACGACGAAATCATTCCCTTCACAATTCAAGCAACCTGCTATGTAAATGGCCAACCTCAATCCGTCAAGACCGTGTTTAAGGTGGATGAATGTCCCCGCTCAGATACCAGCCTAGAGGCCCTGTCTCGGCTCAAACCAGTTTTTCGCGTTGACGGAACGGTGACGGCTGGCAACTCATCGCAAATGTCGGATGGGGCGGCGGCGACGGTGGTGATGAGTCAGCGCCGGGTGCATCAACTCGATGTACAACCTCTGGGACGGTTGTTAGGCTTTGCGGTGGCGGGCGTGCCGCCCGAAATTATGGGCATCGGCCCCGTAGAAGCCATACCGAAGGTGTTGAAGCAGGTGGGACTGACGTTAGAAGATATCGGCTTGATTGAACTGAATGAAGCCTTCGCCGGACAATCCCTGGCCGTGATCCAAAAACTGGGGCTGAATGAGGAGATTGTCAACGTCAACGGCGGCGCCATCGCCCTCGGCCATCCTCTCGGCTGTACCGGCGCCAAGCTCACCGCCACTCTGTTGCATGAAATGAAACGGCGCGGTATCCGCTATGGCCTGGTGACGATGTGTATCGGCGGCGGTATGGGGGCGGCTGGGGTGTTTGAAAACTTGGTGGGATGAAACGTTATGAATCTTCTTTTATTGGCGATCGCACTCCCAATCCTGACTCTTCTCGGGATTGTTCTCGGCTACCTGGGTTTGCCCCTCTGGCTGTGGTCACTATATTTTGCCGCTGTATTGGGGGTATTCAACCCGCCGAGCTGGGGATGGGGTCTCTTTGGCATCTTGATCTTGAGTTTGAATCTTCCCCTGCTCCGACAGCGGCTAATCACCGTCTGGATTATCCAGGGCGTCAAAGCCCTGAAGCTGCTGCCGACTATTTCCGCTACGGAGCGAGCGGCGATCGAGGCCGGAACTGTTTGGATAGAGGGTGAGTTCTTCTCTGGCCAACCTGACTTCGAACACATTAATCGCGAGCCCTATCCCCAGCTCACGCCAGAGTTGCAGGCGTTTCTTGACGGTCCAGTTGAGCAGGTTTGCCGTATGGCCAGTGACTGGGAGATTTATCACCGCCAGGTCTTGCCGCCTGAGGTGTGGGACTTTCTCAAACAAGCGCACTTCTTGGGCATGATGATTCCCGAAACGTATGGCGGGCTAGGCTTTTCTAATCTAGCCTACAGTAGTGTGATGACCAAGCTAGCGTCGCGGTCTTTCACCCATATCGCCGCCGTTGGCGTGCCGAATTCACTAGGACCCGCCAAGCTGTTGTTGAATTACGGTACATCCGAGCAAAAGAGCTATTATCTGCCGCGACTGGCGCGGGGAGAAGACATCCCCTGTTTCGCCTTGACCGAGCCGAATGCTGGGTCTGACGCCGCCAGTATCACCGCCAACGGGGTCGTGTTCAAAGGCGAGGATGGTCAGCTCTATCTGCGTTTGAACTGGAAGAAACGGTATATCACCTTGGGGGCGATCGCCACGCTCCTGGGTCTCGCCTTCCGACTCCGAGACCCCGAAAACCTCTTAGGCAAGGGGGAGGATGTGGGGATTACCTGCGCCTTAATTCCCACCCATACCCCGGGTGTGGTGTTGAACTGGCGCCATGACCCCATGGGCGTTCCTTTCTATAACTCTCCGATCGAGGGACACGATGTGGTGGTCTCGGTTGACCAGATTATCGGTGGGGTGGAACAAGCCGGTCAGGGGTGGAAGATGTTGATGCAGTCTCTCGCCGCTGGCCGTGGCGTCAGCTTCCCGGCCACCTGCACTGGGGCGGCTAAGTTGGTGGCGCGGGTAACGGGCGCCTATGCCACGGTGCGGCGGCAGTTTGGTCTCTCGATTGGTCGGTTTGAGGGGATTGAGGAACCCCTGGCTCGGATTGGCGGCTTGACCTATCTGATGGAGGCGGCTCGGCTCTATACCTGCGGCGCTGTGGATCAGGGCGAACAGCCTGCGGTGATTTCGGCGATCGCCAAGGCCAACCTGACGGAACTCTCCCGCCAGATCATCAACGACGGTATGGATATTCTCGGCGGCGCTGGCATTTGTCGGGGTCCCCGAAACCTGCTGGCGAATATCTACACCGCTACGCCCATTTCCATCACCGTGGAAGGGGCGAATATTCTCAGCCGTACTCTGATTATCTTTGGGCAGGGCGTTATTCGCTGCCATCCCTACGTCTATGCCGAAATCGAAGCC
>JAKSDM010000711.1 GCA_022360135.1 Pseudanabaenales cyanobacterium
AGCCAGGAGAATACCTACGAGCGCCTGAGGTTAGTCCGGGCGCTCTACCGACTGACAAAATTCTTGAAACTCTGGATACGGGGTTGTATGTATCAAACCTGCATTATCTTAACTGGAGCGATCGCCCCAATGGACGAATCACTGGTATGACCCGCTACGCCTGTTTCTGGGTCGAACAAGGAGAAATCGTGGCGCCGATCGAAAACTTGCGCTTTGATGAAAGCCTCTACCGCTTTTTGGGTGAAACCCTGGTGAATCTTACCGATAGTCAAACCTTCATACCAGAAGTGGGCACCTACGGCCATCGAAATTTAGGTGGGATCCGCACGCCTGGACTGATAGCCGAAGATTTTACCTATACCCTATAACCGGGTAAGCCCTAGCTTGTATAACATTCTATACCTAGCGTCCTTGATGCTTTACCTAATTCCACACTTCGAAGCGCCATAAACTCTAGTATGCTTTCCATCCGGGGTGGGTTTCACACACCACACTCCTCCATTGGCGACCACCTGATAGACATGCGGTATATATTTGCCGAATGTGACTAACAACGCCAATGTAGAGGCCAGAATTAAGCGTCGCTCCCATTGTTCTATAGAATTATCTTTCTTGCGATAGACTTTTCGTCTTTTGAAGCGTAAATTCATTTCCATCAGACTGTGGTGCCTCTAAAAGGGTTCTCAATAGGCGTGCGAATGGTTCCTCGCCGGGGTTGATTTGTGTGATCAAAGTCGCTTAGGACCCATTAGCATTTACGTAGAATTGTCCATTGATTCCGTTGTTTTATAGGTGAAGCATTGATAAAACCCGATGAAGCCTTATTAAATACTAAGAAATAGCTTTGAACAACATGCCTGAGCAGCGAATCACCCTTTCCATCAGCAGTTTGCTTTTGATTCTGCTTGCGATTCCGCTATTGATTTTGCTATGGCAGCTCCGGAGTTTACTCTTAATTTTGATGATTTCTGTCGTATTGGCCTCCTCCATCGAACCAGTAGTCAATTGGGCGGAGAACTATCGAGTTCCTCGCTGGTTAGCGGTAGTGTTAGTTTATCTCACCTTGATTGGCGTCCTGATTGGGGCTGGATTGATTGTGGGTCCCGCTATTTTTGAACAAATTGAGCGATTGATTCGCCAAATCCCAGTCTCCCTCAAGAGTATGTTCAATCTAGCGGAAAACTGGGTCATGGGGCTGAGTGCGACTCGGCCTGAGTTAGTCGATCAGCTGTTCCATCAGGTTTTAGATGTACAGGCGCTGACTCGCTGGGTGATTCGCTCTAGCCAGCAGTTGCTGGTGCGCTCTTACGGGGTTACCACTGGGATCGTGGGCGGTGTTTTTAGCCTAATTCTGGCCATATTCCTATCTGGTTATATGTTAGCCGATAGTCGCACCTTGATTAAAAATTTGGTGCGCTTGTTACCTCAACCTTGGGATGACCGACTGGCTGCTCAGATCGCCCCAATGAGCGATCGCATTGGCAGTTATATTCGAGGACGGGTGCTGGTATCCGCCATTCTAGGGGTGGTGATTACTATCAGCCTCAGCCAATTGGGGCTATCGGATTTTGCCCTAGGCTTAGGGGCGATCGCCGGGGTAACGAATCTGATTCCCTTCCTCGGTCCTATTTTAGGGGCGATTCCGGCGCTAGTGGTGGCAATTTCTCAGGGGGGATGGGCTTTTCTTTGGGTGCTGTTGCTTTACGTCATTATCCAAAACCTGGAAACTTACCTTCTTGATCCCCTCTTAGTCGGCTCCTCGGTCGGGGTTCACCCGCTGTATCAGCTGTTGGCCGTTTTGGGAGGAGCCCAGGTGCTGGGGATTATTGGGGCGCTGATAGTCCCCCCCTGGATTGCGGGGGGCGCTGTGTTGCTAGAAAACCTTTATCTGCGCCCTAAATTGATGGCGGAGCGCCGCCAAAAAACGGCTTCACCGCCCCTGACGGGGCCTCCAGGTAGCCATGGCCTGGAATCCCCAGCTGATTCTACGCCAGCGGGGGGCTAATTTCAGATGAACCGGAAGATTAAGATATTAATGCTCCGCTGCAAGATTAAAGAATAAAGAATTATGAAATGAAATCAAAAATCTATAAAACTTTTCCTGTTGTTCACTCGTCACCTTTTGCAATTGCTTGATCTGAGACTACTGTTAAATAGGTCTTGATCAAGCGGGTCAAGACAAGAGCGTAAATTACTAGGGTATGGAAATCGTTTTAACGCTCGTTATTACGGGTGCAGCGCTTGCTTGCTTTATATTCGAGTGGCTCCCTGCTGATATTACCGCCATCTCAATCATGGTGGTTTTGATGCTTTTGGGTTTGGTAGAGCCTGAGCAGGGTATTGGGGGTTTCAGTAACCCCGCCACCATTACGGTGATGGCGATGTTTATTCTGAGTGCTGGGATCGCTCGAACTGGGGCCTTGCAGCGGGCTAGCGATTTGCTGTTGCATTGGGGCGGCAAGCATCCTGGCCAGCAAATTTTGGCGATTGGCGCGATCGTCGGCCCCCTATCGGGTTTAATTAACAACACTGCTGTGGTCTCAGCTTTCCTCCCCATCATCGAAGATTTTAGCCGCCAGCGCCGAACATCGGTCTCCAAGCTACTCATGCCCCTTTCCTTCCTCGCCATCCTAGGCGGCATGTTTACAGTGGTGGGTACGTCCACGAGTGTCTTAGTGAGCAGCCTATCAGCTGATTTAGGGTATGGAGAATTTAGCCTATTTCAGTTTTCCGTCCTAGGCGCAATCATCTTTTTGTTTGGATTAGCGTATCTAGTGCTCATTGGTCCTTGTTTACTCCCCGATCGCAAGGTTCCGACCGATAGTTTTAGTCAAGACTATGGCTTAAAAGATTATGTCAGTGAAGTGGTGATTACGCCTCGCTCCAGTTTGGTCGGACAAACCCTCAGAGCCAGCCAATTACAGCGTCGGTTTGATGTGGACGTGTTGGAATTAATCCACAATGGTAATCGCTTCCCTCAACCCCTAGCTGATAAAGTGCTCTCTGCTGGGGATATCCTATTGGTGCGAGGCGGGCGGCAAGACCTACTTAAAATCCGGGATGGCGAAGGCATTGAGATTCTGCCTGATGTTCAATTTGGTCAAAAGTCCTGGCAAGCCGATCCTAGATCCGGGGAAGAAGGGATAGCGGAGGTATTGGTCTTGTCTAACTCTAACTTGATTGGCTCCACCCTCAAGGAACTGCGGTTTCGGCAGCGCTATAACGCAACTGTGCTGGCTATTCGTCGCGGCGCAGAGTTAGTGCGCGATCGTTTAGGAAAGGTGCCTCTGCGATTTGGCGATTTGGTGCTAGTGCAGGGACCCAAACAAAGCTTTGTCGGTTTGCAGACAAGTCGCGATCTTTTGGTGCTGGAGCAACAAGATATTGAAACGCTGCGATCCGATAAAGCGAACCTGGCCATTGTGATTGGTTTAGCGGTCGTGGGTGCAGCCGCCTTCAAAGTTTGCCCGATTCTGGTCTCAGCGCTGGCTGGGGTCGTGCTCATGATATTAACGGGTTGTCTCAAACCAGGTGAACTTTACCAAGCGGTGCGATGGGATGTGATCTTTTTACTGGCGGGCCTGATTCCACTAGGCACTGCAATGGAAAGGTCTGGGGCGACAAAATTGTTAGCTGATGGGTTTATCTCCCTGGGGGGAGACATTTCGGGTTATGGGTTATTGACCCTCCTGTTTATTCTCACCTCTCTGCTTACGGGTATACTTTCAAACACAGCGTCTGTCATCCTCCTGATACCTGTCGGGGTTCAGATCGCCCAAAGTTTAGGCTTGAATCCTTTGACGGTTATGTTTGTGATTACCTTTGCCGCTTCCAATAGCTTTATGACGCCCATTGGCTATCAAACCAACACGATGGTATATGGGGCGGGCGGTTATCGATTTATCGATTTTGTCAAGGTAGGAGGGCCTCTGAGTCTATTGATGGCGGTTATCACCCCTCCCTTGGCCATCTGGCTATATGGTCTTTAAAGACTGTTCGGCAATGTCAGATGTTCAACATGGGCTCCATCTACCAAACAGAGCCAGTCTGACTGAAAGCTTGAGGGGGAGGGCTTGATTGATAACTCAGCCGAAGCAGTGAGAAACCGGAACAGTTTCAATCTCGTGTCGGCTCTGGATTGTAATAATGTTCACATTTTAAGGAGAAAGTAGAAGAATTATGGGTTTAGAACATCGCGGTGTGACTATTTGGCTCACAGGGCTGAGCGGCGCCGGTAAATCGACCATTACAGAAGCGCTGGAGCGGAAATTGCGGGCTTGCGGCTGCAAACTAGAAGTTCTGGATGGCGATATTGTCCGCACTAACCTCACTAAGGGCTTGGGCTTCAGCAAAGAAGACCGAGATGAAAATATCCGTCGCATTGGCTTTGTCTCTCACCTATTAACTCGAAATGGCGTTATTGTCCTGGTTTCCGCCATCTCTCCTTATCGTGCTATCCGGGAAGAAGTGCGGGGGCGTATCGGCGATTTCATAGAAGTGTATGTCAGCGCACCGCTAGAGGTTTGCGAAAAGCGGGATGTGAAAGGACTTTACAAGCGAGCTAGATCGGGGGAAATCAAAAACTTTACCGGAATTGACGATCCCTATGAACCCCCCCTTGATCCTGAAGTCAACTGCGAAACCCATCAGGAGACCTTGGACGAAAGTGTTGGCAAAGTGATCGCCAAGATGGAAGAGATGGGCTATCTCCCGGCTCAAACTGCGATCGCCGCTTCCTAAAGGCAGCTTGATCGAAATGCGTCTAAACTGATCGATTCAGAGTCCGAATAGCCGCAAATTTCAAATTCATAGAGCCCAAGCATTCAGAGTATGCCTAGGCATGCCCTGAATGCTTGGACTTACTTCAGCTAAATAATCATTCCATCGGGCAAGACCGCATTTTTCAACACCACTACAATGCCGCTACGGATATAGAAACCAAGATCTTCTCGTTCAGCTTCCTGGATTCTTTCTTTGTTCACAATTTGGACGTTCCGGCCAATGCGGGCGTTCTTATCCACGATCGCTCGCTTGATCACGGAGCCTTCTCCAATCCCGATGGGGATTTTGCCGCGAGTCAGGTGCTGACTGCTCTCAGATAGGGGTTCATAATAGTCAGCCCCCATCAGCAGAGAATCTTCAATATTACAGTCGGCGTGAATGCGTTGACGCAAGCCAATAACTGAATGGTGAACTTGGCAATTTTTGAGAATACAACCCTCGCCAATAATCGATTCGGTGATATGACAGTCCTGCAACTTACTGGAAGGCAGATAACGCGATCGCGTATAGATAGGCGCCTCTTCCTGATAAAAACTAAATGCTGGATGGGGCTGATGAGTCAGGGCTAGATTAGCTTCGTAGAAGGCTTCAATGGTGCCAATATCTTCCCAATAACCATCAAACAGATAGGCTTGGACATTGTGATCTGGCGCCGACGCCGGAATGATCTCTTTGCCAAAGTCTGTCTGGTCTAGAGACTTTTTCAACAGATTGACTAATACTTGCTTTTTGAATACATAGATTCCCATTGAGGCAATGTAGGGCATTGCTTGGGCCTGTTCGGGGGTTAAGCCAAGGGTGGTTGTATCCACCCACATTTTTTGCAGTGCATCCCCTTTGGGCTTTTCATAAAAGTCAATCACCCGAGCCGAACCATCAATTTTCATCAAGCCGAAGCTTGAGGCGGTCTTTTCACCAATGGGAACTACAGAAAGGGTGATATCTGCATGGGTGACCCGATGGCGCTCAACAAAGAGACGGTAGTCCATACGGTACAAATGATCCCCAGACAAGATGAGATATTCATCCACATCCCAGGACTCCAGCAACCAGAGGTATTGCCGCACCGCATCGGCAGTTCCCTGAAACCAACTGGGACTCTCAGGAGTCTGTTGAGCCGCTAGCACTTCCACAAACCCATCACTGAATTGAGAAAAGGTGTAAGCTCTAGCAATGTGACGATTCAGTGAAGCAGAGTTGAACTGAGTTAGAACATAAATTTTGAGAATTTCTGAATTGATGCAGTTACTCACCGGAATATCAATCAGACGATATTTACCCGCTAAGGAAACCGCTGGTTTTGCCCGATATTTTGTCAGTGGATAAAGGCGAGTACCCGCCCCTCCTCCTAGAATGATCGCTAATACTCTTTTCACGGTGCACCTCCCAACTGCCAGTGACTTTCCCATTTACCCCTACTTAAGTGTCGGACTGTGAGAGGCAGTTTGCAAGGGTAATCAGAAAATAAGGGAATTTTTGTGCTGTGGAATACTCCGCCCCAGCAATCTAGCGATTGCGCCGGACGCCTTCAAAGGAACCCTCTTCCAGGATATGTTCCACAACACTCCGAATAATCTGGCGGAGCTTGTGTTGATTGGCGCTACGGTCAATCGTCGCCGTGATCACATAACGTTCATCGCCAATTTTGACCGCCAAGACGGTGCCAATGACTTTTGAATTTTGGCCTAACTTTTCGCCGATCCAGTGGGCAGTTGGCCCTAAGCCCTTGAGAGCCCTATAGCCAAAATCCCAGTCATACTGGCTGACTAGCGCATCTAGAATCTCTTCATCCCCCGGATTCTGAAAGTTGTAGATGCGCCGCATCATTTCCGTCAATTCGTTGGTAGTGGTGCGGTTTGGCTTTGAGCCCGGATTCTTAGGATAGATCCGATCTCCCACCAGCTTGTAGCCGACGAAGGTAATAGGATACCCCATCTCTCGCAAGGTCTGATTAATGTAATCCCGCCCTAAGTAATCAATCAGTTGGTTAGTCGCAATGTTATTGCTCTCTTTAATCATGCGGGCCATGATTTCCCGCAAGGTATATTCACGATCAACAAAAATCTTTGACCCATCGGCATTCTCAGTGAAGTTATCGGGTTCAATGTAAATCTGGGTGTCCAGATCAATATGTTCCGTGGCGGCCTTGTGCATTAAGACTACTGCTATGGGCAGTTTAATCAGGCTGGCGGGACTGGCGGGGGGACTATCGCCCTGGTAATTGCGGCATTCTCCAGAAAGATGGCAGACGGTGATCCGCACCCTTTTCGGCAGTCCAGTTTGGGCTGCAATATCTTTCAGAAAGCCAGACTGGGCCAAATCAATCTGGACTGATACGGGCTTCACGATTTGTTCGTATTGGCTCATCTTCTCAGCTGCCTGATCCGCTAGGAGCGAGTCTGGTGGAATGGCTTCGAGCCGCTTAATCGCCGCTTTCCAAAGGAACTCCTCCTGCTTTAGCGCTGATAAGGAGCCGCCTCCAGAATTGCGAGTTGTTTGAGCTTGCTTGCCGAGTTCAATGGCTCTGCTATAGGCTGCCTCAGCTTTCTCTTCCATCTGAATGCGTTGGGCCACCCGGTGAGTCAGTTGAGCCAGCGTTAAGTAGGGAGAAATAGCCCCAATGTCTCCTCTATTAGACAGTTTGGGAAGCGACTGAATTTCGGCTTGAATGCGATCGCGAAGTCCATAGAGTTCCTTTAAGGCGCCGACATAGGTTAATTCGATGAATATAGGATGGGAGGTTTCTAAACGGGGAGCCAGCGCTAGGGAAGGACGAATCGCCGCCAACCCTAATGTCACCCCTAAGGTATTGAGTAAAATTGTGATGGAATAACGGAATCGAGGCATCGAACAGGTCACGAGACTACAGGGTGTAAGTAACTAAATTTAATTATTTCAATTAATCAAAATTAAAGACTAATCCCTCCACGGAGTTCAAGGGTGTTGGGTGCGATACCGATCAAGCGAGGATTGGTAAATGGGAGCGGCCAATCATCATCCGGATCCTAGACTCGAGTTGGAAAATCAGTACTGAATTCTTTCGATTTTTTCAAGAAATCGTAGATAAAATATACATGCTTTATCGGCATGCTTTGCTTAGGGAAATTATCAGTTCCCTTGGGCGGGGGCTAGGGACAGGTGGAAAATATTTTGCGAACTGTCTTTTATACTGGGAATTTGAGGTGGGGTTAACTGCCCATTAAGTTACTGAGGAGCATGCATGTCATCCATCCGCGAGTTGCACAAACAGCTCACGAGTAAAGAGCGTTCTGCTGCAGAAATTACCCAGGCATATCTGGAAAGCATTCAAGCCTTCGAGCCAAAACTTCATAGCTTTATTTCCTTGACAGAAGATAAGGCCCTCGAACAAGCTAAACAGATTGACGCCAAAATTGCAGCCGGAGAAGACATTGGACTGCTAGCCGGGATCCCTACTGCTTTGAAGGATAATCTCTGCACTAAGGGGATTATAACCACCTGTGGCTCTAAGGTTCTGGGAAATTTCACTCCCCCCTATGAATCCACTGTGACCCAGCGCTTAGCAGAAGCAGGCGCCGTATTTGTCGGCAAAACCAATCTGGATGAGTTTGCTATGGGCAGCTCTACAGAGAACTCCGCCTATCAAGTGACTGCTAATCCTTGGGACTTAGAGAAAGTGCCCGGCGGTTCGTCCGGCGGATCGGCGGCGGCCGTAGCGGCGCAACAATGTGTGGCGGCCTTAGGCTCAGATACAGGCGGCTCGATTCGCCAACCTGCCTCGTTCTGTGGTGTTGTGGGTTTGAAGCCGACGTACGGACTCGTTTCCCGCTACGGTCTAGTCGCCTATGCTTCATCTCTGGATCAGATTGGCCCTTTGAGTTGCACAGTCGAGGATGCGGCGATTCTGTTGCAAGCGATCGCGGGTCACGACCCCCAAGACTCCACCAGTCTGAAAGTTGACATTCCTAATTACGCCAAAGCCCTACGACCAACCTTAGATCGCCGTAATCGCCGCCGCATTGGGGTGATCCAAGAAACGTTTGGGAGTGGCCTTGAACCCGTTGTAGAGTCCGCCGTCAAGCAAGCGATCGAACAATTGCAGGAACTGGGCGCTGAAATTCAGGTGATTTCCTGTCCCCAATTTCGCTACGGATTGCCAACCTATTACATCATTGCCCCCTCAGAGGCGTCGTCGAACCTGGCCCGCTACGATGGTGTGAAATATGGTCTGCGCAGAGATCACACTGACCTCATGTCTATGTACGCCAAAACTCGAGCTGAAGGCTTTGGCATGGAAGTGAAGCGCCGCATCATGATTGGCTCTTACGCCCTCTCAGCCGGTTACTATGATGCTTACTATCTCAAAGCGCAGAAGGTGCGAACCCTGATCAAACAAGACTTCGAAAAGGCCTTTGGTCAAGTTGATGTATTGGTGTGTCCCACCTCTCCCACCACAGCCTTCAAGATGGGTGAAAAGGTCAATGATCCGCTCAGTATGTACCTATCAGACCTGATGACTATTCCTGTCAATTTAGCCGGTTTACCCGCGATCAGCCTTCCCTGCGGCTTTGATGAAGCCGGTTTGCCCATTGGACTGCAACTGATTGGCAATGTGCTGCGAGAAGATTTACTCTTCGAAGTCGCTTACGCTTATGAGCAAGCGACAGATTGGCATGAGCGCAAACCAAAATTGTAAGGCGGTTTAGCCAATTCATCAGTTCCAGCTGATATGAGCCCAGTGCTCTACACTTTCGCTTAAACATCTCTGACTAGCGTCAGGGGGGGCATAGTCATATTGCTGACATTGCAGGGGATATCTATTTTGAGGCGATCCAGCAATTTCGCACCCAAGCGTTGGCGGCGAAAACTTTGCCCATTGAGGAATAGACTGGCGCCGAATTCGGATTTTACCGCTTCTATATTTTGATAAGATTGAAGGTTGCAATGGAGTCATCACCCCAGCTGAAAGGAGAACACTAATGGCCCGCATGTACTATGACAATGACGCAAATTTAGACTTATTAGCTGGAAAAACTGTCGCCATTATTGGTTACGGTTCTCAGGGCCATGCCCACGCACTGAATCTGAAGGACAGTGGCGTGGACGTCATTGTTGGCCTTTATGAAGGCAGCCAGTCGATCGCCAAGGCGACGGCGGCGGGTCTGACGGTCAAATCAGTATCAGAGGCGGCTAAGGCCGCCGATTGGATCATGATCCTGTTGCCGGATGAGGTCCAGAGAACCGTTTATCAGCGAGATATTGAGCCTAATCTGAGTTCGGGTAATGTCCTATCATTCGCCCACGGCTTCAATATTCACTTTGCTCAAGTCACGCCGCCCGCCGATGTCGATGTGGTGATGGTCGCCCCTAAAGGGCCAGGTCACCTAGTGCGACGTACCTATCAACAGGGGCAAGGGGTTCCTTGTCTATTCGCGGTCTTTCAGGATGCTTCTAAACAAGCCCGCGATCGCGCCATGGCCTATGCCAAGGGGATCGGCGGCGCCCGTGCGGGCATCCTTGAAACCACGTTCCGGGAAGAAACTGAGACTGACTTGTTTGGGGAGCAGGCGGTGCTCTGTGGGGGGCTCAGCGCCTTGATTAAAGCTGGCTTTGAAACCCTGGTGGACGCGGGTTACCAGCCAGAACTCGCCTATTTCGAGTGCCTCCACGAAGTCAAGTTAATTGTGGATCTGGTCGTGGAGGGCGGTTTGGCCACCATGCGGGACAGTATTTCCAACACCGCTGAGTATGGCGATTATACCCGTGGCCCTCGCATCATCACCGATGAAACCCGCCAGGAAATGAAGCAGATTCTGCACGAAATTCAAACGGGCCAGTTCGCTCGGGAATTTGTGCTGGAGAACATGGCGGGTAAAGCCGGATTCAACGCCATGCGCCGCCGCGAAGCTGAGCACCCAATTGAAGAAGTTGGTCAGGATTTGCGGGCGATGTTTAGTTGGTTAAAGAAGGTGTAGTCGCTATTTCAGGTCGCTTCTGCCGCCACGGTCTGGCCTCCTCAATTCGAGCGGCTAGGGCAAGCAGAAGCGTTTCCGAGGCAGGGCGACCGACCAGTTGAACCCCAATGGGCACCCCATTGGGGTCGAAGCCAGTGGGAATAGAGATGGCGGGCTGCCCACTGGCGTTAAAGGGAGGGCAGGGGGCGATCCAGTGAATAATTTTCTCTAGGGTTTTGGCGGGTCGGAGTTTGGCCCATTCGCCGACTCGAATGCTGGGATGCATGTAGGTAGGCAATACGAGAACATCATAGGGTTCGCAGAAAGCCACTAGTTTTCGGGCGATCAGTTGGGTCTGGCCGACAGCTCGTTGATAGGCTCCATTGTCAACCCTACGAGCCCGACCTAGCAGCCAACGGTTAACTTTTTCTAGCACAAATCCTGGCAGATTAGCTTCCGTTAGAGCGCATTGCCACAGAATAGTAAAGGGCTCGATTAATTCTTCCAGATTGGGGAAGACAACTTCGTCAACAGCGTGGTTCATCTCTGCTAACAAGGTGACGGTGTCGATCACTGCTTGCTTACAGAGGGGGGTTGCCTCTCCCAAGGGGGAGAGTTTAGTTGCAAAGGCAATTTTGAGTTGACCTAGGGGTTGGTGTATGGAATCTAGAAAGGAAGGGTCTGGATCAGGTAGCCAATAGGGATCGCCGCTGATGTAGCCAGCCATCACATCCAACAGGGCGGCGGCGTCCGCCACTGTTCGCCCTAGGGGACCATTAGTCGCCATACCGCCCAAGCGAGCGCCCGCAGGAGCGTGACTGACTCTGCCTCGGGCGGGTTTAATGCCCACCAACCCACAACAAAAAGCCGGCCCTCGAATCGAACCGCCTCCATCCGAACCCTGCGCCACTGGGCAGAGTCCGGCCGCTAACGCCGACGCCGCTCCGCCACTCGATCCGCCGGGGGTATAGTCCAGGTTCCAGGGATTTCGAGTGGGGGGAAACCCTGGAGGCTCAGTGTAGGGAAAGGATCCCATTTGAGAGGTTGCCGTTTTACCTAAAATGATGAAACCGGCTTGCTTGATTTTAATCACAATTCCGTCATCTTCTTCCGCAATCCGCTTTTGGGCCGCTTTGACGCCATAGCTGCAGGGCTCCCCGGCCACTGGGTTGAGGTCTTTTATCGAGATCGGAACGCCGAAAAATGGAGGTAACGCTGAGGCGTCCCCCATCAATTGCTCAGTTTTCACTTTAGCATCGGCGATCGCCGACTCAGCCATGATTCTGTAATAGCTCCCCAGCGTTGGATTCAAACACTCAATCCGGTTCAGGTAAAGCTCTATCAATTCCAAAGGGGAAATCTGCTTGCTCCGTATCAGCTGAGCCTGATCCAAAGCCGGGGTGAAAGCAAGATCAATAGAATTCATTCCCACGCTCTAGCCCATACCCATTTTGGATTTTGGATTTTGGATTTTGGATTTAGAAATCCTTGTCACTAGGTGATTCAAAGAAGCCATTTTTAGCCAGACTAAATTACAACGGCGTCAGTAATGTGACTTGATCCTACTTTAGAACCTGAAGCGACCTGCTGCGCCAAAGGCTTACGGGATTTGCCGTCCTGAAAAATCGAGAACTCCTGACTGCTGACCTGACAACTTAGATAACTTGCTTTTCGTGTTAGTGCGTTTTTCTGACTAATGACTAATGCGCTAATGACTATTACTGCTCGGCAAATGAGCACCGAACGGTAATCTTGAGATTACTTTCTGCGGTTCCTTTAGTGACATAGGGGATACCGGCTTCTCCCCCAACCTTGATGCCAAACTCCAATGTCACATTCTCCACATTGGCGACGGCTAATTCCTTAAACGCATTTAGGGTGTAAGTTGTGTAGGTGCGAATTGTTGTTTCGATCGCTCTGAAACTTTGGCTGACCTGTACTTTGGGGTCTGCAGCTGGATGTTGATTTCCCCAAAGACCTTTAGTACTACCGCCGACATCGGCCCTGGTCAACTCTCGGGTCTCATCCTCTTCCATCGCTGGCTGACTAGCATTGCCTGAATACTGTGTGGAAGGGGCATTCACATCCTCTGTCGCTTCAATATAGATTTCGGTTCCATCCTCAAGCTGAATCGGCACAAGCTGGGACATAAAGAAACACTTCCTTGGTAGATGCATTGCCCTCAAGCTTAAGAGGAGGGTATTAGCAAATGACACCGAGTTGATACTGAAATATCATCCCAGATAGCTTAGCGCCAACAAAGCCAACAAAGCGCCAATTGCGTAGAAAGTCCCAACCACGTGGATCTCTGACCATCCTGAGAGTTCAAAGTGATGGTGCAAAGGGGCCATCCTAAAAAAGCGCTTGCCAATACCATCGGGACCTTTGGTGGATTTGTAGTAACTGACCTGAATAATCACTGAGACTGTCTCAGCCAAGAAAATCAAACTGAGAATCAGCAGGCCAAAGAGATGGCCACTGAGGATACCGACGGCGGCTAGGGCGCCTCCGAGGGCCAGCGAACCCGTGTCCCCCATGAACACCTTAGCGGGGTTATGATTATGCACTAGAAAACCAAGACAGCTGCCGCTTAGGGCTGCGCAAAACACCATCAAATCAGGATGGGTGGGGGCGATCAAAGCCGCGAGACCGAGCAGAGCGATGGCGCCTGTGCCCGCCATCAAGCCGTCCAGACCATCTGTCAGATTCGTCGCATTGCTCTCGGCCACTAGAGTAAAT
>JAKSDM010001075.1 GCA_022360135.1 Pseudanabaenales cyanobacterium
AGGCGCCGCTGCCGCCGGTGTTGAAAAAATTCGCGATGCTGAAAAAGGGAATCGTGATCGTCACCGGTCCCACCGGATCGGGAAAATCGACGACGCTCGCGGCCGTCATCGACTACGCGAACAAGAACCGACGCGACCACATCTTGACGGTCGAGGATCCGATCGAGTTCGTGCACGAGAGCCGAAACTCGCTGGTCAACCACCGCGAGGTCGGCATTCACACCAAGTCCTTCGCCTCGGCGCTCAAAGGCGCCCTGCGCGAGGATCCCGACGTCATTCTGGTGGGCGAGATGCGCGACTTGGAGACGATCGAACTGGCTCTCACGGCCGCAAGCACGGGCCACTTGGTGTTCGGAACGTTGCACACCGAGAGCGCGGCCAAGACCGTGGACCGCATCATCGACGTGTTTCCCGCCAACCAACAGGAGAAGATCCGCACGACTCTCTCGGAGTCGCTGCGCGGCGTGATCGCGCAAAACCTGTTCAAACGGATCGACAAAAAAGGCCGCGTCGCCGCGCTCGAAGTGCTCGTGTTCAACACCGCCGTGGCCAACCTGGTCCGCGAGGTCAAAACACATCAAATCCCCGGCATGATCCAAGTCGGCAAGAAATACGGCAACATGCCGTTGGACGACGCGATCATGGACCATTTGAAGATGAAACGGATCTCGCCCGAGGAGGCTTACGAGAAGTGCGCCGACAAGAAGAAGTTCCGTCCCTTCCTGCCGAATCCGCCGGAGGACGACGACGAGTAGCGTCATATGATCCACCGCAACGAACTGGACCACATTCTCGAAGCCATGCTCGAGGCGCACGAGGATGTCTCGGACCTGAACATCACGCCCGGAAAGCCGCTGCAAGTGGAGAGCGCGGGACATCTTCGGTGCGTCGAAACCGATCCTACGATCGAGCGTCTCACTCCGTTTCAAACCGAAAGCCTCGCGCTCGGCCTGATTAACAACAACCCGCGGCTGATGGACAGCCTGCTTCGGACGGGTTCCTGCGACCTTTCTTACGCGCTGAACGACACGGCGCGTTTCCGCGTGAACGTCTTCTCGCGTCGCGGTCATTACTCCATCGTCCTGCGAAAACTGAACACGGAGGTCCCGACGCTGGACGGACTGCGCGCGCCGGGAATCTTCCGCAAGATTCCCTTCGAGAAGACGGGTCTGATTCTCGTCACCGGAGCGACCGGC
>JAKSDM010000222.1 GCA_022360135.1 Pseudanabaenales cyanobacterium
CCCGCGAGTTTACCGAACCGTTCAGAACACCTAAGAATGTTCCAACCGATCAGCTTAAACAGGCTGTTCACGAGATGGGCTTTCAAGTCGTGGTGGGCGATCGCTTTTCGCACCTGATTGGCAGTGAAGCTGGTAAAGGAAAGGCCGTCAGACAACTGACTCAACTCTATCAATCCGCCCTTCCTAAAAGCGTTCAGCTAACCACTATCGGCCTTGGCAACAGCCCTAATGATCTTGGCATGTTAGAAAACGTTAAGATCCCAGTCATTGTACCCAGCTCACAAGGTCCCCACCCCGATTTATCCGAACGAAACTGGCAAGTGGCCCCCGCACCCGGACCTCAGGGATGGGCAATGGCAGTGGAGAAAATTTGTCAGGAGTTAGGGATTAGGGACTAATCCAGGAATCCAAAATCCAAAATCCAAAATCCAAAATCCAAAATTTTTACCCCACACCCCACACCCCACACCCCATCTTGCCGAAATGTGTTCACTCCCAGTGAAAATTGCCACAGTTACCCTCTACACAATTTTTGGTAAAAGCAACTATAATTCTTAGTATCATATTTGGAATTTTGAACTAAAAATAAATTTACCCGTGTTTACAACTGCACCTATCAAGTCTCGTTCAACGGAAGTGTCCGTTGATTTATTTGAAGCCATTGAAATCCTTAAGAAAGAGCTGAATGCAGTGATTCTGGCGCATTATTATCAGGAGCCAGACATCCAAGATGTGGCGGATTATATCGGTGATTCTCTTGGCCTCTCCCAAAAAGCAGCCAGTACGGATGCCGATGTGATTGTCTTTGCAGGGGTTCACTTTATGGCGGAAACTGCCAAAATTCTAAATCCTGATAAGTTAGTACTGCTGCCGGATCTGAATGCTGGATGTTCTTTGGCGGATAGTTGTCCGCCTCAGGCGTTCGCCAAGTTTAAGGCGGCTCATCCGGATCATGTGGTGGTCTCTTACATCAACTGCACGGCTGCAATTAAGGCCATGAGCGATATCATCTGCACTAGCTCTAATGCAGTCAAGATAGTGAACCAGATTCCGGTGGATCAGCCTATCATTTTTGCTCCAGATCAGAATTTGGGACGATATGTGATGGCTCAGACAGGTCGAGACCTGGCGCTTTGGCAAGGAAGCTGTATCGTTCATGAAACCTTTTCGGAGAAAAAAATTGTCCAGCTGCAGATGGAATATCCTGACGCCGAAGTGATTGCCCACCCAGAATGTGAGGCGCCTGTTCTGCATCATGCTAACTTCATCGGCTCCACAACCGCCCTGTTAAAATACGCGCAGCAGAGTGAACGGGATCAATTTATCGTGGTGACAGAATCAGGGATTCTTCATCAAATGCAGAAGCAGGCCCCTAATAAACTGTTCATTCCTGCCCCACCGATGAACAACTGTGCCTGCAATGAGTGCCCCCATATGCGATTAAATACACTGGAGAAACTATATTTGGCCATGAAAAACCGTCTCCCCGAAATCACCCTGCCAGAAGATATTCGGGTGGCGGCATTACATCCGATCCAACGGATGTTGGAAATGAGCGCCCTATAACCTTACTTTTGCATGAAGTCCCGCAGTTGGGTTGTCAGCATCTCAACGATGTTTACATCACCCTCAAGTTCTGCTCTGGCCTCTGCTTCAACCCGCTCTAAGACATCCTTAGGAAGATTGAGGAGTTCAACTAGACGCTGATATGTCGCCGCCTCTTCCGGGTTAATCAAGTCTTCGTCAGGCGTGCGAGCGCTAGCGCTAATCACTTCATAACCTAACCGGAGCACCAGCTCTTTTTCCACTTGAGTGGTTAGCTTTGGGGTTAATTCTTCTAAGGGAATATTTTGCATCAAGTAGTCTTGCAATTCCTGACGCAGATTTTGTTGCTTGTCTGGAGCAGCTGCAAATAAGCTACTGAAGCGATCTAGCATCAGTTCAGCTTCTTCATCAGCTAGATTCGCATCACACCATGCCATTGAAGCCACAATCCGCACCAGGTTCATTTGGCGAGGGGAAATAGAGGGGGGTGGGGGTGGTTGTAAACCCATAAATAGACTCCTGTCAGGTGAAGCTTGCGATCGCTCACTACAGAGTATATGGCCTCCCTAGAGACAGACCAGATCTCTAAACAATTCCTCTATGATTGCCCTCTAGACACGATCCGCCAAATGAATTAACTGCTTGGTGTTAATTATAGTAATCGCGTTATTTTCGGGTTCGACCGTGAGCCAACCTTTCTCTTGTAGCTTATCCATAATCTTGCTAGCTTCCTCTTCTGTGATATCGGTTACATCTGCCAGATCCTTGAGGGGGATGTTAAAAATTTCTGTACCGCTTTCTGTACTCTTGCCGTAGGACTCACTGAGAAAAGCTAGCGTATTAGCAAGTTTGACAGCGGGAGGTTGGTTGCGCAGCTGAAAACGGAAGTTGGTCTGGCGTAACCGTTGCACCATGAGTTGCAACATCCGATGGTGCAATTGGGGATCTTTAAACAGAGTTTGAATGAATCTTTGGGCTGAAATGCTGATTAGCTTGACAGGTGACATGGCTACCACATCAGTTGAGCGAGGAGACTCATCTAAGATCGCCATTTCCCCAAAAAAGTCACCTTTACCCAGAACGGCTAATGTCACAAACTCCTCACCGACATGGCGCCGGACCTTGACCCAGCCAGACTCAACAAAGTAGACGGCATTGCCCCACGCATCTTCCATTAGAACCGCCCGACTAGAAGGATACTCATGTTCAGTGGCTACAGAGAGCAACCACTCTATAGTTTCAGGATTAGCGGCGTTGAAAAGGTGAAAAAGCTCGCTGAAAGCTTCAGATTGCATGGACTGTTTTCAGGTAAATGTGGACTAATTGCCTAGTGCTGCCAATATTAATGATTATTCAGAATTCTAATAGTAACCAGAAAAATCTGGAAAGTTCTAACATTGTGTCAGTTAACTTCGTAAATTGTAGGTAATTCTGGGCTGTACCGGATTATGTCTTGGGTCAAACTGAAGCACGGTTCAAGAATCCTTCCAGACGTTCTCTATATTGCCCTATCCTCTCACAAGATTAGACAGGTTACGTTTTGTTTCTGGTCAAATTGGGATGGCGCTCTTTACTCTATCTTTACATTACAAAAAAATGGGTTAGCCGAATTGACTAACCCATAAATTTGGGAACGCGTTGGAAGTTACTGAAGCACCAGCTTAACGTTGGCGTTTTGCAGGCCAGGGCGCTTGACTTCCGCCAAGGTCTTATTGACAGCGTATTTCTGATTAATGGAGTTAATCAGTTCAGTTTGGTTGTGCTTCTTGGCCACACCCCAGAGATCAGCAATTAAGTCGAAGGAGCCATCAGCATTACGAGACCATCCGAGATCGTACTCACCATCAAGGACAGCAACGATGTCAGCGCGAACGCGCTGCCCGTTGTAACCACGGACATCAGCTTCGTTCTTAACAGTAATTCCTAGATCACGCAAGGAAGACTTGAGAATCTCGGCATCCGTGATCTTGGTCCGTAGTGTGCTGAAATGAGACATTGTGATTTCCTCCTGTAGAGAAATTGAGAGAGACAACGAGGTTTGAGAATTAGCCAGTTACCAGTTAATCAACTTTGTAGATGACTAATTGGTTTTTGTTAGAATTGCTAGCAAGTTGCTAGCCTTTCCTCCTGTTGGGAGCAGGAGAGAAAGCCTGTTAGAACTCCATCCGTTGATACTCAGCAACGGAGGATGCTGCAGGTCGTGCGCGCTGTCGAGCCCAATCCCGTAAGGCTGTGACCTGCTCGTTCATAGTTTTTGAAAGGGGCAAGGTTGAACGAATTGCAGCGATAATATCGAGCTGAGTAAACTCTCGACCTTGAGCAAAGGCCTCGTACATAGCAGATATCAGACCTTGCTCAATTTCTGCCCCAGAAAACCCTTCGCAGACCTTAGTCAGCTGGTCGAGATCAAAGCGAGAAATATCTCGACGTCGCTTCTTCAGGTGAATTTTGAATATTTCTTTACGCTCTTCTGAGTTCGGTAAATCTACGAAAAAGATTTCATCAAACCGTCCCTTCCGCAGAAACTCCCCTGGTAAACGCTCGACCCGGTTAGCTGTCGCCATCACAAACACGGGGGAGGTCTTTTCTTGCATCCAGGTAAGGAACGAACCGAAAATACGACTAGAAGTTCCCCCATCGGAATCTGCTGATCCGGCTCCGCCTGCAAAAGCCTTATCAATTTCATCAATGAACAAAATGGCTGGAGAAATTGATTCTGCTGTTCTCAGGGCATTCCGAAGATTAGCCTCTGAGCGTCCAACCATAGAACCATCATAAACTCGTCCCATGTCTAGACGAAGTAAAGGCAATCCCCAAAGCCGGGCCGTTGTCTTGGCGATTAAAGACTTACCACATCCTGGAACCCCCAAGATTAACATCCCTTTAGGCTGAGGCAAACCGTATTCTCGCGCCCTTTCGGAAAAAGCATTAGAGCGTTGCTTTAACCAATGCTTCATTTCTTCAACCCCACCGACTGAGTCGATGGTTTCATCTTCTTCAAGAAATTCCAGGATGCCATTACGACGAATCAACTGCTTCTTCTCGGAAAGCACAATATCGACTTCCGCCTCCGTAAGGCGGCCTGCCACTACTCTGGCTTTACGGTAGACTTTTTCAGCCTCGTCTCGAGTTAGCCCCAATGTCGCTTTTAAAAGTTTTTCCCGCACTTCAGTCGTAATGCTGGGGGCTTTAGCTTGCTCTAGCTCTTTTGACAGAACCTGATTAAGCTCTGCCATATCGGGTAGGGTAAAGTCAAGAACCACTACCTCCTTTTCTAATTCAATCGGAATTTCTTGAACTGGGGACATTAAGATAATGGTCTTATTTGTCCCTTTGAAACTAGCGATCGCATCTCGCAAACAGCGAGTCACAGCGGGAGAGTCTCGAAATGGATGAAGGTCCTTAAATACGAATAGTCCAGGTTCTCGCTGACGAATAATCCATTCAACGGCTGCTTCTGGTGAAACAGTATTGTTGTGCTGAGTAACGTTGCGCGGTTGACCATGCTCCACAACGCCATGGGTCATTGTCCAGGTAAATACCCGCCGTTGGGGCTTTAGCTGAGCAACTGCCGCGATGGTCTGTTCAGCCCGCTCTTCCTCAAACGTTACCAGGTAAATCAGAGGATATTGAGCTTGAATCAAGACGCTAAGCTCTTCTCTCATAACCATCGCCCTTAATCTAAAGACGGCTAAGGATCCACCTAAATCTAGACTGGGAAAGGTTAAACTGACCCAGTGACGCTACAGGAATCAAACAGAAGCCGGTAAAGGCCAGACTCATAAAGAAAACTGAAATCGATGCCAACCCTAACTCAATATTCTCAGCAGGGCACCAGTTCTCCTTCCTCTGGATGACACGCACTAGGGACTAAGTCCTGAACCGCGCCAACCTGAAGCGCTTCCGAATCGTCAACACCTGGCCGATCACCTGAAAGAGCGACTAAGTCGCCATCCTGCATAGACAAAGATGTTGAACACTCGGGACAACTGTAAACTTGATGGGTATGACCATAAAACTGTTCTACCCCATCTACCACATCAGAATGTGTCAAATAGAAGACAATTGCGCGTTCAGCAATAGCAGACATCGCTTCACCATCCACCGCAGAGCGGATTTTAAGCTTGCGATGCAGGTCTGGGGGGAGATATAACGTGACCTTTGTGACCTTTTGCTTATCTTGCATATCACTTAAATAGTAGTTACCCGGGTATGACTGTCACGATACCTGGAAAATCTCTGGGCTGTCAAGATGGCAAAACGTTTTGACGTCAATCTTGTTACATTGCTTAATATTGCGAAATACAAGATATAAGAAGTGAGTGGGGTGGGGGGTGTTTAAAGCAGGGGGAATGGGAGGAACAAAAGTTTTAGATTTTAGATTTTACGATTTTGGATTCTGCCCCTTACCCCCTACAACACCCCACACCCTCCTCTTTCCTTAACCTCCAGTTAAAATATGTGAAATAAGGAAACCTGATGGAAAGTTGAGAGGATATACTACATTGCGTTGATGATGATGCTTCTCTCTATTGTGATTAGGTTATGGCCTTGAAGAGACCAAGCGAAGAACTTTAGACTATAGTGCTTTATCTACCAGGCGACCGGTTATCTATGCTCTGCTCGAAAGTTTAGATAGAGACGGGTTGTATAGCTCCGATGTCCTGGAATCAATCCAATACCCTTTGTTAACTGTGTCACTCGCGAACCTTTCTTCCTCGCCAGAAGTTCCTAATCGTAGTCGATTTAGACTTTTTTATCAAAAGATTTTGCAACTTCTATCTCATCATCAATATGAAATTGCTCTATCGCAACTCAATGACGCCTTACCTCAGTGTTCAGACCACTTTGAGTTTTGGTATTATCGTGGAGATGCTTTGACCAATTTAGCTCAGTATTCGCAAGCTTTAGAGAGTTTTGGAACAGCATTGAAAATTCAAGCTGAAGCTGTAGAGGCTTGGGTTTTTCGAGCAGTTTGCTGGATTTATCTGGAAAATCCTAAAGAGGCACTTGCAGATTGTGATCGCGCCTTGCAATTAGTCCCTCACCATCAACAAGCTTGGTTCTTTCGCGGTGTTGCGCTCCATCGTCTAGGCCGCTACCGCGAGGCCTACGCCAGTTACGATCGCGCTTTAGATATCCAGCAACCGTCGATCTGGCGGAGATTGGTCTACCTGATTCAAACTGTTTTAGATCGGTTGGGCAGACTGTCTTAGGAATAGGCAAGCCGAAAAGGAAAAGGGAAACCCTTTCATCTTTTACCTTTTTCTTAAATATCAGCGATGGGTGCAATGCGTTATGCAAATGTCCAAAAATCTTTCTCCAGCTTCGTTCCCTTCTTTAGACAAGGCGCTTAAGCATTTCTTTGGTTATGATGACTTCCGCCTCAATCAACGACAAGTGATTGAGGCGGTTTTGCAGAATCGGGATGTGCTGGTGGTTATGCCTACAGGCGGCGGTAAATCTCTCTGTTATCAACTACCCGCCTTGCTTAAAATGGGGGTGATGGTTGTGGTGTCTCCCCTAATTGCACTAATGCAGGATCAGGTGGAAGCTCTACAGGATAATGGCATTGGCGCTACCTTCTTAAACAGCAGTTTAACGCCAGGAGAGGTAAGATCGCGTCAGGCTGCTCTCTTAGATGGGCGCGTTAAACTCCTCTACGTCGCGCCTGAACGGTTACTGAGTGAGGCTTTTTTACCCTTCCTTCAGCAATTAAGGGATAAGATCGGCCTCTCTGCTTTCGCCATTGATGAAGCGCATTGCGTTTCTGAGTGGGGGCACGACTTTCGACCCGAATATCGCCAGCTGCACAATCTGCGGCGGGGCTATCCCAACATCCCTATTTTGGCGTTAACTGCGACAGCCACTGAACGAGTTCGCCAGGACATTATTCAACAGTTATCTCTCCGAGAGCCCACTGTTTATGTCGCCAGTTTCAATCGCCAGAATCTTTACTATGAAGTCCAACCCAAAGTCAAGCAAGCTTACGGCCAACTCTTGCGAACGATCAAGCCGCTTGAAGGGTCTGGGATTATCTATTGTCTCAGCCGCCGTCGGGTGGATGAACTGGCATTTCGGCTGCAGCAGGATGGTATTTCGGCCTTGCCTTACCATGCCGGACTCACTGACCAGGAACGCACCCAAAACCAAACCCGCTTTATTCGAGATGATGTCCGGGTGATGATCGCTACCATTGCCTTTGGCATGGGTATTGACAAACCTGATGTGCGATTTGTAATCCATTACGACCTTCCCCGCAATTTGGAAAGCTACTACCAGGAGTCTGGCCGCGCTGGCCGGGATGGAGAATCTGCCCACTGCGCCATTTTCTTCGGTTACGGCGATGTGGCGACGGTGGAATACCTGATTAACCAAAAAACTGACCCCCAGGAGCAGCGCATTGCTCGGCAGCAACTCCGGCAGATGATTGACTATGCAGAGAGTACTGTCTGCCGCCGCAAAATTCAGCTCAGCTATTTCGGAGAAGATTTTCCAGGTCATTGCAATACCTGTGATAACTGCCTAAATCCTCCTCCTGTCGAAGACTGGACCATCGAGGCGCAAAAGTTTCTCTCCTGTGTGGCCCGCTGTCGGGAACGCTTTGGGATGAACCATATCATTGATGTATTGCGGGGCTCCCGCAAGCAGAAAATTATTCGGCTCGGCCACGATAAACTCTCCACCTATGGTATTGGTAAGGACAAGAATGCTGAGCAATGGCGGATGTTGGGGCGATCGCTGCTGCACCAGGGTCTAGTCGAAGAAACGCTTGACGGTTACTCAGTGCTAAAGCTGAATGCTGTCAGTTGGCAGGTGCTGAGGAAACAACTAGCGGTGAAAGTGGCGATCTCGGAACGTCTCAAAGGACAATCACCCCCTGCCGAGGAAGGAGCGGGAGAAATGTCGGCCGCAGCGACTCTGCTGCTGGGACGATTGCGTTCTCTCCGTAAGCGTCTGGCAGATGAGCAGAGCATTCCTCCCTATATCGTTTTTCCAGAGGCGAGTTTACGATCAATGGCTCAGCGGCGGCCACAAACCCTGGATGCCTTTTCTCTCATTTCGGGGGTAGGTAATCGCAAGCTGAGCCAGTATGGTCAGATATTTATCCATGAGATTCAGTCCTTTTGCCAAGAACATGGACTGTCAGCGATGACTGAGCTGGTTGCCGGTGATGGAACGCGCTCCCGGTCCAAAACGGCCCTAACCAATACCCATTTTGTCACCCTAAAGCTTTATCAGCAAGGACTCACACCGGCCGAAATTGCGGCTGAACGAGACCTCCGCCTGGGCACCATCACCGATCATCTAGCCCGACTCCTGGAAGCCGCTCATCCAATCGATTTGAATCGGCTAGTCTCTTCAGAAAGACAGCAAACCATTCGTCAGGCGATTGATAAAGTCGGACCGGTTTCTCTGCGAACCATTCGAGATTACCTGGGAGAAACCTATGACTATAATGAAATACGCCTTGTCCGAGCAATTTGGGAGCAGGATAAGCAATGAAAAAGACGCTGGGAAGTTGTGGGAGAAATATCTTTTGTCGATTCTCGCCCCCCTACAGCGACGGTACTGGTTGCTTAAGCATCTGAATATTGATCATTAACGGCAAGAGATCACATATCCGCCAAAGTTGGTGGCAAGAGCGACATTGACATGCTCTAGAGAAGTGACCAACCAAGGGACATCCTCTCGATATCGTTTTTCATGCAGGTTAAATAGAATTGAAAAGCATCGCTCCAGCCAAGGTTTTGATGAAGAGCAGAGCAATACGATCCTGAGCAGCAGACCCACCGTCAGTGAATAACCAATATCCCGAATCAGGCTGATAAAAGTCTGGAAGTTCGGATGCTGCGGACTATCAACAATTAGAAAATTCAATAGTCTTCTGCAGGTTTCAACCAGCACGAAGTTATTCAGACTCTCAGAATCAAAGTCTGAGAGGGTATCCTGCAAATATTGCTGCAGTTGCCGACTAAATTGCTTGCTAATAGGGATTGGCGCTACCGCAGCAATGGGGGTGAGCAGATAGTCGGTAAACTCTCCTTTGAACTCTCGGTACGACCGAACCGTCTGGCTGTAGGCAGAAAAACATCTGGCTACATCTCGATGAGTTCTATTCCGTTCTACCTTCCCAGTATAGTATTCTAGAGCGAAGTCCAATTCGGCATTACTTAATAATGTGGGGTTTTCAGCGAATTTTGATTTAAAGTGTCCTAAACGACGGCTGTTGTAGCGAACTAAATCGACTCCAAATTTTCGTTCAGCCTTTCTCCTCAAACCCTTTATAGTTCGTTTATGCTGCTTATCGCTGTCTTCCGTTAGAAGACTATGATCATAAATATAGGGATAGCGTTTGATCAAAGGTTCTAATCGATTATCGCTTCTACCTCCCGCTTCCTGATCGTTGGTTTCCAACAAAACGTGGGGTAACCGATTGAGCGCCGCATACTGTTCGGTTTGGCGGAATTGGCGGACCAGCGTACGTAGGCGAATCGTAAACTTAGATTGAGTAGAATGGGTTGGCAGTTGTTCAAACAGGGCAACCAATTTGGGTATGGCGGCATGGCATTCCAGGCGAGTCTGCCAGGGATTGATCAGCGTGTAACAACACCGATTTAGGGTGTATTTAAAGGATTTATCCGCTTCAGGATCCTGGACAACTTGACTCAGTGCTTGCCAAACCTGAGAGTCAGTGTATCCCTGAGCATCAATAAACAATTGGCGAAAACGAGCAATCACATGGTCGGTTGGCTCAGTCTTCACACAGTTGCGCAGATGCTCGTAGAGGCAATCTTCATCAAGCGTCGCTGGAGAGCTATTATAGCTTGACCAAGAATCCAAAGAGTCCCAAGAATCCAAAGAGTTCATCACGATTAGCAACCCGGTTCCGACAAGGTTGCGGCGTCATCGGTTCTAGATTCTGAAGAAGCCGGTAAACACTCCTCCTCAAGGCTGGAACAGAGCACCGCAGAGAGTACGGTCATATCTTAGGTGTAAAAACTGAAAATTCAGCCTTTGCCAGCTTATCAAGTCTCCAGTTAGTACATAAGTGTTAAGGATAACGATTTGGTTTCTTTAAGCAACAAAAATTAAC
>JAKSDM010000465.1 GCA_022360135.1 Pseudanabaenales cyanobacterium
ACTGATAACCATTTCCCCTCCTCTCAGCACAGCTATTCCTGTATATAGATGCTATCAATTGAGAGATTCTGAAAATGCCTACAATTCTTAATTCCCAGAGATTTTGAGGTAATTAATCTTGACGCCTTGGGGATGAGTGAGTCTAATGAGTTAATCGATAGTGATTCTCGCCTGTTTGGCATACATCTCAGGGAAGGTAGGGGATAGGGTGTAGGCTATAGGGTATAGCCAATGTCAATGAAAACTGCTATAGAGTTGCTCATTACCTTGATTGAGGTATTAATTAATACATTGCCAGAATGCTGCTAGGGGGGTGTCAACTTAAAGTGGGAAATTATCCCTTAAGATTCAGGATCAAATAAGTTAAGACGTTTAAGTTAAGACGTTCAATAGCAATCTGGTTCCGCTCAGTCGGGCTATAGGGTGAAGCATTGAGCCCTCCTTCTCGTAAAGCATTCCTTTCCTGCAGG
Source organism: Pseudanabaenales cyanobacterium (assembly GCA_022360135.1). GTDB lineage: Bacteria > Cyanobacteriota > Cyanobacteriia > Phormidesmidales > Phormidesmidaceae > JAKSDM01. Next base: position 471 of record JAKSDM010000465.1, read on the forward strand.
GCTTTCCCGGCTTAAATCCGACCCTGTTAGGGGTAGATATCCTGACAGTGCTCAAGTTTGTAAATTGCGTCGATATTTGTCTATGTTATTGATCTTTGGCCAAGGATTTTTGATGGGACTTATAGTTATTTTGGCAGCTCTTATCTTGAAAATAGATACGCAGAACTTCATAAGATCTTTAACTGATGCATCACCTATTTCATAGACTATTCTTGTTGGTTGCTAACTCATGCATAAGAATCTAAGAAATAGGGATATTTGAGTATTTTTGAGTTCCAATATTCTTTAAATCCCATCAATGACCCAACAATTGCTCCGAGGTCTGCGGTCTTTTCCTGTCTCGCTGCGGAAATTTTTTGCTGCTCGACTGGCAGTATTCCTCTGCATTTTGCTGATGCTGGGTGTCTTTTTTCGATTTGTCAATATTGATCACAAAGTTTTCTGGTATGACGAAACTCGGACGGCTATCCGAGCCATTGCCGCCTATCCTCCATCGGCGGTTGAAACTATCTTTGATAACCGCATTACCGACATTCAAGACTTACAAGCCTATCAACGAGCCCAGCCCGAGCGAGGTATCATTACCAGCCTTACTATCATGGCTAAGGATGATCCTAAGCATGCGCCTTTATACTATGTGCTTGTGGGCATTTGGGCGAGAGTGTTAGGAGATTCAGTCGGCGTCATTCGCACTCTATCCGCAATCATTAGTCTGTTATGCTTTCCCTGTCTTTACTGGTTATGTAGGGAGCTTTTCCGATCATCGTTGATCAGCTGGATCGCGATCGCCCTCTTCGCTGTCTCTCCTTACCATATCCTTTACGCCCAGGAAGCCCGTGAATATGCCCTTTGGACCCTGGCGATCCTGCTCTCAAGCGCAGCCCTCTTAAGCGCAATCCGGGTGAAAAAAATCCAAAGTTGGATCGGCTACGCGCTCACAGTCGGATTTGGAATTTACTCCCATACGTTGTTTGGGTTAATTGTCATTACCCATGCTATCTACGTTGCTTTAAACAGTTCCCAGGGAATCATTACAGGCAAACTTGGGAGAGTCTTCTGGCTCCCCAAAAGCAGACTCCTTAAAATCGGCGCTCCCTACCTTCTGGCTACTTTTATAGGACTGTCCAGCTTTTTGCCTTGGGCTAAATTTATTTGGCAGAAGCGGCATGGGCTCCGGGTTGAACATTTAGAAAAACAAGTTGATTTTTTATATATCCTGAAACATTGGATTTTTGGTTTAAGTTCCATCTTTTGGGATCCCAATGGTTCTGCTCTGATAGACATTAAGGCGGGGATGGACACCCCCTGGTTCTATTTAATTCGGTTGCCCGTCTTAGGATTAATCGGATATTCAATGTATTATTTGGGTCGAAAAGCTCCCAATCGGGCGGGGATATTTGTTTTTACATTGACTGGCGTTGGGGCGCTTACCTTTCTATTACCTGATTTGCTCTTTGGCGGACAGCGTTCAACCATGCTGCGCTACATGATTCCCAGTTACTTAGGAATTCAGTTGGCGGTGGCTTATCTCTTAGCAACACGAGGATTTATGACTCGCTTGGCTGATCAAAGGGCCTGGCGCTTGGTCTCCGCTCTGGTGGTTTCTGCTGGTGTTCTATCAGCCACGATCAGTTACCAAGCAGAATCCTGGTGGAATAAAGGTAACAGCTATTACAACCCTCAAGTCGCCCAAATTGTGAATCAGTCTAGCGACCCTATCTTAATCAGTCACTATTCCTGGTATAATGCGACACAACTTCTCTCCTTAAGTCACTTGCTGTCTCCCAAGGTTAAGCTGCAATTGCTTGCCACCCCTGACGCCTCACAGGTCACTGGGAGCTTCCGCGAAAATCATCAGGTATTTGTTTATTACCCAAACGACTTGTTTCGAAAAGATCTAATTGAGGCAGGGCTCCAGCTAGATGCTGCGCATGGGCCTGGTCATCTGTGGCGTCTGGAAAAGTGACGGTGAATTTAGCAATGGTAGCAATTTTCAGTTGCCTTGACTACAGCCCACGCCCTATACCCTATCCTCAGAGCTGATTTATAAACAAAAGCTTAAGAGGGCTATATCCCAGTTTTAATAAGCAATCTGGCGATTGGCTCCAGGAAACCGTTTCACTAAGCGCCTATTGGCTAAAACCATTGTATTAACTCAGATCGACCGTCCTTTAGATTCCCTTTATAAATCAGCTCTCACTGAGGTATATTTCACACAAGTGAGAATTGCTATATATGGCGGTAGAACAGTTCGATCAGAGTTGCTCACAAAATTCTTACATTCTTATCACAAAATTTCAGATATATCTCCCAGCATTGAAACGAGTCTGCTTGTTTGTACGGAGGATGGAGGTCAGTAGTTAGGTCTTTAATTTTCACATTAAGCATTGCCATTTTGGTAGAGGGTAGAGGGTAGGCAGGGGATCAGAAAGCTAATCTATACTGGTGAGCTTTCCCGAACCCCATCCAATACCGTTCGGTTAAGGATCCCCCTTAATCCCCCTTCAAAAGGCTACGGTGTACAACAGATCTCGACTCCGATTGCGAATTCGCCGATCTGGCCCCCCTAACCCCCCAATTCTGGATGCTGCTGGCTAATTTAACACTTGGAAATTATCGGCAATTCTGGGGGACTTTTGCGGCCCCCAGCCCCCAATTCTGGGGGAGCAGATCCTCAAAGTCCCCCAGAATTGGGGGATTTAGGGGGCCTTCGGCCATTCTCACGATGTTACGAAATAATTCGCCAGCAGCATCAAAGTTGGGGGATTTAGGGGACCTTCAGATGTTCTGACGATATTACGAAATAATTCGCCAGTAGTATC
>JAKSDM010001120.1 GCA_022360135.1 Pseudanabaenales cyanobacterium
AAACGGATCTTGGCGGATTCGGGTTCGAGTTTTCGTGACTGATCGCCGGCGCTATAACGACGGGGCATGAAGCGCGTTTTGATCACCGACCATCTGCCTCCGCCACCCGACATCGAGCGGCGCGTTCTTGACGGACTCGCGACGGTGACTTGTCTCGAGGCCAAAACGGCCGACGAACTGAGGGGGCGACTCGGAGACGCGGACGGTGTCTTGTTGTATCACGATCTCGCGCTCGACGAGGACCTCATCGCGGAGATGGAGCGATGCCGGGCGATCGTCCGTTGCGGCGTGGGTTTCGACAATGTCGATCTCCGGGTCGCGGGGGAGAGGGGCGTTTGGGTGTGCAACATTCCGGATTACGGAGTGGACGAGGTGGCGGATCACGCGATCGGTCTCATGCTCGCCTGCTGTCGCGGAATGGTCCGCGCCGACGCGAAGCTGCGGGAAAACCTTTCGCCGTGGAACGCTGACGTGGCGCGACCCCTTCGCCGCCTCGCGGGAACCACGATGGGAATCGTGGGCTGCGGACGAATCGGCGCCGCCGCGGTGGCCCGGGCCAAGGCGATGCGGATGCGCGTGGTTGTCTGCGATCCCTATTTGCGTCCGGGCATGGACAAGGCGCTTGGGGTCGAACTCGTCGATCTCGACACTCTGCTCGCGCGCGCGGACGTCGTGTCGCTGCATACGCCGTTGACCGAGGAGACGAAGAGCCTGATCGGCGAGCGCGAGCTGTCGCTCATGAAGCCGACGGCTTTTTTGATCAACACCGCCCGCGGGGAGGTGCTCGACACCGACGCGCTCGCGGTCGCGTTGGAGTCCGGCGTGATCGCCGGCGCGGGGGTGGACGTGCTGCCGGTCGAGCCGCCGGCGGCCGACTCGGCGTTGATTCGTCTCTGGAGGGAGTCCGCCGGAGGCGGTCGAGTGAACTTGGTGATCACTCCCCACATCGCCTACTACTCTGAGTCCGCGCTGGAGGAGATTCGAATCAAGGGCGCGGAGGAATTGGCGCGCGTGTTTCGCGGCGAGCCGCCGAAAAACCCCGTGAACAGGGAGTGGTTGAAGGAGAGTTGAAGAACCGCGCGGGGATGACCGGTCTCAGACGGCCGGGGCCGGATAGGCGGCGCCGGTGGCGAGCCGCTGCTCCGTGGAAAGAAAGACCTCGTTGAAAAGCCCGTTGTTGGTCACGGCCTGCTGCGCGATCGGCCCGAGACTTTCGAGTTCCTCCGGATTGAGCGCCGCGTGGACGCTCTGCTGGAAGGCTTGGAGAGGATTCAGCGTTTGGAAGGAGGGGCCCAAAAGGATGACCGAAGTGCCGCGTCGTTCGTTCATGGACATCTGCTGGAGCGCGTAGAGCGACGCGTTCTCCTCGATGCCCTCGCTCGCGAACGTCTCCTCGATCACCACGACTTCGTAGCGGGTGCGGGTCACGCGCGAGATGAAGTCCTCGTGATTGCTCGCCGCGCGCACCTTGTATCCGCACTGCGTCAGCAGCGAGCGGGCGTTGGCGAGCAACTCGGTGCCGCTGATCGCCAGCAGGGCGGCGGGGGCGGAATTGGAGATGAATTCGCTGTCGAAACTCATGGGTTACTTCAACTTCAGAGTGATGGACCGGGAGCCTTGGGGCTTGGAGCCGCCGCCCTTCTTCACCGGCCCCCCGGCCGGCTCGCGTTTTCGCGGAACGCGCTTCATCTGCAACGCCGAGATGTCGCTGGTGATCTCGCCGCGCTCCTTCTTGAGGTTGTCGATGCCGCGGCTGACCGGGCCGCGCTTCGAGCAGTATTGCAGCGCCGTCTCCTCGGTGACGATCCCGTCGCGATAGGCGTTGAGCACCGATCGGTCGAAGGTCTTCCAGCCAAAGGTGTCGTTGGCTTCGATGATCTCGTAGAACGATTTTCCCTCGGACTCGCCCTGCACGATGCTCTCGTAGATGCGCAGGTTGTTGCCCATGATCTCGTGGATGGCGTGACGCTTGCCGCTGATCGTGGGCACCAGTCGCTGGCTGACGACCCAGCGCAGCGTGTCCGCGATGCGCGCGCGCACCTGCTCCTGCTCGGAGTCCTCGAACATGCCGAGGATGCGGTTGATCGTCTGGCCCGCGTCGATGGTGTGGAGCGTGCTCATGACGAGATGGCCGGTTTCCGCGGCGCGAAGGCCGATCTCGACGGTCTCGCGGTCGCGCATCTCGCCCACGAGAATGACCTTGGGTGCTTGACGCAGCGCCGACCGCAGGCCGTTGGCGTAGGTGTCAAAGTCGTTCCCCATCTCCCGCTGATTGAAAGTCGCGAGCTTTTGCGGATGCACGAACTCGACC
>JAKSDM010000617.1 GCA_022360135.1 Pseudanabaenales cyanobacterium
CCAAAACCGCCTTTGCCGAGAGGCTTAACCAGCTGATAGTGACCTGCCAGGGTTGTTTCCTGCATAATTAATCCGACCCAGACTACTGCCTCAATGTGATCACCCCCTCTTCAAGGGTAATCTGAATTCTTCTAGAGGTTGAGACTTCCAAGCTGTAAAGATAGTTCTCTTTTTTTCAGCAGTTATCTGGATGTCTTACGCTTTATAATTCCCCTTCTGGAAAAAGTTAGGACTTACGCATTGACAGAAAATCCAAAATAGCAGGTATGGTTTTCAGTACTTTGAGCTTGATTTTCCTGCTCTCTACTAATCAATCTCAGCCCCAAAAGGAGTATTTATCAAAGGCTGAAACAGCGTATTTACGTTGATTCACAACATACTCTTTTTGTACAGTGCGTAAGTCCTAAAAGTAAGTTGTGGGTGGAGAATTAATTAGATTAAAGTGTGAGGGCTTGGAGGCTATAGCGATTATCCTGACTTTGCTTAGGGAACTCAGCTTGGATCAAGGGGTTAGGATCATTGACGCTGCCCTGATGGCTGTGGGAAACCTAATGAGGGGTTTTATCCGCCTGGAGGTTTTTTCTAATGGGATTCATTACGGCGTTGGGTCCTTTTGGACTGCTGGCAACTGCTTTTTGGCTCTGGATGATCTATGACTGCGTTCAAAATGAACGCGATCGCAACATTTGGCTCTGGCTGTTGATCTTTCTCAATGTGATGGGGGCATTGGTTTATTTTGTCGCCCGTTGGTTGCCACGCTCCTCCGTTCCGATACCTGCCTCGCTAGGGCGTTGGACCAAGCGAGATGAACTCTGGCAAGCAGAAGCCGCCGCAAAGAATATTGGCAAGGCTTCTCAATACATCAAATTAGGCAATATCCTCCACCAGATCGGTGATCTCGATCAGGCCGCGAATGCTTACCAGCAAGCCCTGGAAAAAGAGCCGGAGAATTTAGACGCTCTTTGGGGAGCCGGTTGTGTGGAAATGGACCGGAAAAACCTACCCGCAGCGCGAGAACATCTTCAAACTCTGGTGAGGGTGAAGCCAGAGTTTAAGTACGGAGACGCATCGGTGATCTATGGCCGGGTTCTATATGAATTGGGGGATTTAGAGGCTGCCAAAGCTCATTTGGAGGAGCATTTCAAAAACTGGGGACGTCCGGAAGCTTATGTTTTGATGGCTAAGGTTCAGCAGCAGCAAGGCAATATTTCAGCCGCCCGAGAAGCCCTAGAAACCATGATTATTAAAGTCAAAGGCGCGCCTTCCTACCACTATCGCCAAAATCGCCATTTTGTCAGCCAGGGTCAAAGGATGCTAAGGGCGTTAGAGCGTATAAGTCAGTAAGCGAGCAGAGCAATGGGAGACTGGATTACGCCGTCAGCACAGCCCTCCAGAATTCAGCAGAGTAATTGCTGATAGCGCTGTGTTTGGCGCAATAGGCAAGCTCAAGTCAGTTTTTCAGTTTGATCTAGAGGCAAAGTTAACAGCGGTGGCGGCGCTGCTGACACCCTACCCTTTCCCCTTTGCCTAACCCCCTTTCCCCTGCGCCAATCCTTAAGGACAGAGCAAAGTATCTCTGGTATCCCGGCCTGTCACTGGATTTGTTCCCTTAGCTAACTCACAGAGCACCTCCTGGGTATCGTATCGCAGGAGCACATCGGTGAAGTCAGCGCCCGATGATGGCGCGGTCAAATATGGTGTTGAAGGCATAAGCCCCCTCCAGAATCGCGTTGGTTAGATTTGCTTTGATAAACCGTGCGGTATCTAGCGTGGCGTAACTCAGGTTGGCCCCCTCCAGATTCGTCCGTTCCAGTCCAGCCCCAAATAAACTCGCCTCTTGCAAATCCGCTCCGCTGAGGTTCGCATCTTTTAATTTGGCCATGGTAAAGTTGAGCCCTTTCAGGTCTTGACCCGAAAAATCGGCCCCCTCCAATACGGCTCGGGTATAGTCTGTGGCAAAGATTGGATTAACCCAAACCAAACCAAAGGTTAAAAATAAGGCCAGTATGCAACCGAGTCGGATTAGGGCGGTCAAAATCTGTGGACGTCGCATTGTTTTGAGGGTGTTACAAAGCTGGAAAGTTGGTCTACTCTGAATAGTACCTGAATCTGTTCCAGCCATTTTACGGCTGGTTGCTCTGATGCCGCCTCCATCTTCTCAATCCCCTGATATTGGAGCCCTAGGAGAGGAATTGGCAGCCACTTGGTTAAAACAAAGAGGCTGGCGGATTCTCCAACGGCGATGGCGCTGCCGCTGGGGCGAGCTGGATCTGATTGCGTTTCGCCAGGACTCGATCGCCCATCACCCTACCGATGATGTATCGCTAATCTTTGTGGAGGTAAAGACTCGTAGTCGAGGTAATTGGGATGCCGACGGGCTCCTGTCCGTAACTTCCCAGAAGCAAGCCAAGCTCTGGCAAGCCGCCCGACTTTTTTTGGCCGAACATCCCGAATTGGCCAACCTCCCTTGTCGGTTTGATGTCGCTCTGGTTAGCCGCCAGCGTTTACTGAGGAAAAATCGCGCTCCGCAATCGCTTGACTGTCTTACCTGCCCCATACCCGGAACTACCCAGGAACTCATTCTTCAGGACTATATTCCGTCAGCCTTTGAGCTATCTTAAGGCTTGGAATGGCTGTTAGTCGTTGGCTAGGCAGTTGTCAAAAACATAAAAAAAGGACGGGGGTTGCGGTAACCATCTACTTCTTAGTCCCGAATCCCCGTTCCCTAATCGTTGAACCTAACAGAAAGTCAAATAATCAATGGCGCCTAACTCCTTACTTTCTCTCTTAATTAAGCCAATGTCTCTGGGCAATACCCTAAGCCCATCACGAACTGATCCCGAAATTCCTCGATATCGCGGCGATCGGGCGTGCCATGGGAGACTACGGCAACTTGATAGCGACGCATAACATCGACTGGAGATTGCCCCGTCTCCAATCCCCACAAAGCCATACGGACTCGAATTCCAGGCCCATGAGGAATGCCTAATTCATTCAGAAAGGCGCGAAAATTTTCTGCATCCTCGGCCGAGATGATCTCACTCAGCTTGACCTTAACTACCCATCCGCTGATTTGATGAATCACGGTTAAGAACAACAAGGGGAGTCGCTGTTCATTATGAAGACGCTCTACCACCCGCAAGGTGAGACTGGCATTGGCGAGATAATAGATATATTCCATCTTCTTTTCAGTTTGGATGCTACATTTCCTATTGTCCCTGGGAAAATCTCTGAGGAGTAGGGGAAAAGCCCGCGACCTACCCTAGGGGTTTCCCCCAAATCCTGTCCATGGCCCATCACAATGAGTACCCTTCGGTTTAACGCCCACCCGTCATCCCTGGAAAAGGGAGGTGTCGATGAGGGCGATCGCACAGATTATTCCCTGGCCGCATACGACTATACATTGCCGCCAGAATGCATTGCTCAGAATCCAGTGGTTCCGAGGGATAGCGCCCGTTTACTCGTGGTTGATTCAGACCCTCGTTATGCGCACCAACAGGTTCACAATCTGCCTGATCTACTGAAACCTGGAGATTTGTTGGTGCTCAACGATACACGAGTTATTCCAGCCCGACTGTACGGGCGTAAACCTGGGGGAGCTGCGGTCGAAATCTTACTGTTGGAGGAACAGGCTCCTTTACAGTGGTTGGCCCTGGTCAAACCGGGCAAACGCTTGAAACCGGGCGCTCAAATTCATTTTGGAACCCAACTTGATCAGCCTGATTTAATTGCCACAGTGCTCACCAGCGACCCTTCTACAGGAGGACGAATTCTAGAATTTGCAGCCCCTTCCAGTCAGTCTCTAGAAGAATTGATTGAACAATTGGGGCATGTTCCCCTCCCCCCCTACATCACCCACTCCCAAGCCCAACCCGAGCAATATCAGACCATCTATGCAAAGCGTTTGGGAGCCGTAGCGGCGCCGACAGCTGGCCTGCACTTTACCCCTTCTCTCTTCAACCGTCTATCGGCCAAGGGGATCGACTGGGCAAGCCTGACTCTGCATGTCGGTGTCGGCACATTTCGGCCCGTTGAAACGGCTAATATTATCCACCACACCATGCATGGCGAGTGGATCGATATCCCCTTAGACACTGTCGTCAAGATTCGTCAGACCCAAAACCAAGGCAATCGAGTAATTGCAGTCGGTACAACGGTAACCCGCGCTCTTGAAGGCGCGGCCCAGAGTGGCTCATTGCAACCTTATCGGGGCAAAACGGACCTGTTCATCTATCCTGGCTATCAATGGCGGGTGATTGATGGGTTGATCACTAACTTCCACCTGCCAGGCTCCAGTCTGTTGATGTTGGTCAGCGCCTTGGTAGGACGTCAGCGGCTGATGGACTTGTATCAAGTCGCGATCGCCCACAATTATCGCTTTTATTCCTTCGGGGACGCCATGCTGATTTTGCCGGAAGCTAAATTGAGGGGCTGATTCAGGGAGATAGGGAGATGGGGGGATGGGAAGGTGGAGGAAGAACAGGAAAGAAGAAGGGTGGGTCTTGCAGATCTAGTATGCTAGTGTAGCAGCCTATACAAATCAGGGGAAATGAAACCACTTCTAACTCAATTATTAAATTTGCCTGGAATTGAAGTCGAAGATTATCACGAGTTAGGAGATGAGTTGATATTAGAA
>JAKSDM010000260.1 GCA_022360135.1 Pseudanabaenales cyanobacterium
AACTGATTTGCAACTTGGGCTAGGGCTCTGGGAAGGGACCTTTGAGGGCGTCCCTGGACATTGGCTACGCTGGTGCGATCAGGCTGGCGACTGGTTTCTAACCGAGACGGAACAGGAACGACAGGCCAAAGAGCAGGAACGGCAAAGAGCCGAGAAGATGGCGGCGAAATTGCGAGAACTCGGCGTTAACCCTGATGAACTTTAGATTGTGAGATCGTGTCGTTCTAGTGATCTGACACAGCTAAGCGAGGCATTAGCGTAGGGTGCTGTTAGCGCTAGCGTAACGCACCGTTATTCAGGGGTTGGGTGCGTTACGGCGGATCGGGGTATATCGGTTATGTTGCGGCAGAGTGCAACCGCCTAACACACCCTCCAAGATCTACTACTGTCATGGTTTCGGAGTAACCTGGCTATTCGCGGCGATCGCGGCGGATCAAATCTTCATTGCACTTAAACCCCGTCCAACTGGCAATCTGGCGTTTGCTCACCCGGCGGGAAGAGTAAGCTAGACTGAATGAATAAAGTCATTGTTTGAATTAGAATGCATGTCTCAAACCCTAGTTAACATTGGCGGCTTAATTACCGCTTCTCCTGATATTCAAGCAGGCCGTCCAGTTATTACAGGCACAGGGACTTCTGTCCGGCGAATCGTTGTTTTGTATAAGCAAGGGTTTAGTGCGGATGACATCTTAGCTGACAAAGATCATTTAACGCTAGCGCAGATCCATGCGGCGCTAGCCTACTATTACACCAATCAGCAAGTGATTGAGCAGGATTTAGCCGAAGAGGCCGCTGAATATGAAAGATTGGCGCCTCAAGTATCGTAGACCCTCATCGTGACAACTCTTCGCCTTTACTTTTCCTGAAGACAAACCCTGTGTAAAGGGATTTACATTTAAATGATTTCCCATGGCTAGAGAGTCGGATAGTGGATGAACAGTCCTGTCGAGGATGGGTAGGGGCGAAGCATTTGGAGCAAAATTGACAAAAATGCCTGAAGACTAACAGCCAAATGCTTCGCCCCTACAGCGGCACATCCCTGATCCGCAAATTGTCAATGCCTTCAAAAAATTAGAGCGGTGCCCTTCTACACATACCGTGATGCTGCTGGCAAATTATTTCTAACATTAGGAATATAGCGGTTCTCATTTGCATTGACTACACCCTACACCCCACACCCTATACCCTATACCCTGCCTTCACTGAGATGTATTCAACCCAAGCGAGAATTGCTATAATTTCCCGCTTGAAGTCGACAGCCTTTTTTTGAATTTTGAATTTTGAATTTTGAATTTTGAATTGCCCTTATGAGCCAGGTACGACAGTGAGTTGCATTGAGACATATTTGGAGCGGCGGTGGTGGTGGATGAGGCGTGAGGTTGGAGTGTTGCGGGGAGCGGGTGTGGGTTTGGGTGAGATTATGAGGATCGCGTGTAGCCCTTTGCCCGTAAGGGTTTTGGTGTGTTACGGCGGAGCCTAACGCACCCCAAAAGATCCGCGATCGCACGACAAGATCTGTGATCGCCCTTCTAAGCCGTTATCAAGCCTCCACGCCCGCCGCCGGTTATTCGTAATCCGCTACCCAATTTGCCACTTCCGCTTGCCAGATTATCGCTGCCTTCTCATCCGCCTTATATGGCGCCACGATTGGTAGGCTTTGCGGGGGGGCTCCTTGCATTTGCACCTGTTTAAAGGCATCTTCGGCACTAAATATGTACACACTGTCCACTTTCACCTCGCCATTTGCTTTAGGTCCCCTTATCCCCATCTCGCCACTGTTGAAGTATACAATCGGCTCGTCCGCCGCCATCTTGTAGCTTAGCACTGCGCCTGTCGGGATCTTTAGCCGGGGATTCTCATCAACTAAGGTCCTTATTTCACCTAGCTCATTGGGTAACGATTGTGCTATGGCTTCTACTTCTACTTTCGCATTTCTAACCGCGCCTGGTAGCCATCGGGTCGGCACTGGATTATCCATCGTAAACTTGGGATTATCAGCGGTGCCTTCGGACCCTAGCACCCCCGTCTCCTGGAGAACGCCCCAACTAAAGTGTGTTACCGGTATCGCCCGGTACCACATCCTATCTCCATGTTTATACCATCTAATGAACTCCAGTAGTTCGGGGTTCGGTTTTCCATCGGGGGTAAAATTGTTGTTCGGGTCCACAAGTATATTCGTGCCTTCTATCCTCTTCCTGCCTAGGTAAGCCTCTGAATTTATCACCTCAATATCCTGGTCTCCTCTGCTCAACAGCCGCTTCATCATCTTTCCGATCTTTGAGGGTTCCTGCTTAAACTCGGAGGGTTCCTGCTTAAACTCGGTTCGTAGTTCCCCGATCATCCGAATGAATTGCTCTTGCTCTAGGGCTGCTATATATTCTTCTATACGTTTCCCTTTTTTAGTTGCGATCGTCTTTAATGCAGGGATTATCGTTTCCGTATACCATTCTTGGATCTCTTGTCTCTTTGTCTCATTTTGTTCTAATCCCTTTACCGCCTCAAACGCATCTTCCATTGACACTAACTGGATTGGATTCTTACCAGTCGCGTTTTTGCTCGCTTGTCTGCTTTCTCCCGTTGCTAAGGTTGTGGCTCTCTCTCTGGGGGTCCCTTCTTTATTCTGTATTTTCTCTCGGTTCTCCGGCGCTGCCGCAGGTCTCGGATATTGTTCTCTCCCTTTGCCTACTCCCTTTCGTAACTCCTGGACCGCCTCGTTTGGCAATGTAGTGGTGTTCATCTGAACGTGCTTTTTCATCACATTATTGTTGTAGGCGCCCGCGGATTTCGCGCTGGATGAAGAGTCTTTATTGTCGAGCGTGGTCCTCTTTGCTTCCACTTTTTGCAGGGTGTTCATCTGCATGGCTTTTGCACCCATGCTATCTGCCTCCCGCTCCAGACCATAATCATCATTAATATTCATTCCCTGGGCATGTATTGTCGGCTTGACACGTCCCAACTTCTGCTGCACCACATGCCACCCCTCATGCGGTAGATACTGCTCTTGCCCAGGCCCCACGTGTATCTCACTTGCCTGTGTATACGCCAACGCATTCAGCTGGGCAGGTTTGGAGGAATTTTTGTGGACTTTCACGTCGTCCATGGATAGGCCAGAGAGATGTTCAATGCCTTTTTTTAGGCGGTCAGGCAGGCCAGTTTTGTTGGGCCGCGACTCTTCCGATTTGTTCTCGCTTCTGCCCTCGGATGCTGGGTTTGTTTCGGTGGCTGAGTCTGTCGGCAATTGCTGTATTGGTAGAGAAGATCGCTGCACTGCCCCCCCTTTCTGCTGCACCACATGGGTCAACTCATGCGCAATTAACCCCTGCCCCCCTCGACTCTCCGGGGTATATTCCCCCCGTCGAAAAAACACATCCTGCCCCGTCGTAAACGCCTTCGCCTGAATCGATTGATTCAACTCATCCGCCTGGGCGTCCGTATGCACCTGCACCCCACTAAAATCCGCCCCCATCGCCTGTCCCATAGACGCCCGCAGTCTGGGGTCTAAAATCCGTCCCCGGCCGCGGGCCTGATCGATGGTCGTCGTCAAATCCGCCGACGCCTCCCCATCGGCCGTCTCGGCGCGTCTCTGGAGGCTTAGCTTCGTCGGGCGGGGCGCCACCACCTTGTCTCCGTCGCGCTGCACCGCCGGAATTAAGGGCGATCGCGGTCGGGGACGCCTCGGTTGGACTGCTTGTTCCTCTTCCTGACGTCTTCGCTGCACCAATTGGTTTACTATGGCCCGGTGCAGTTTTTCATCGGTCGAATCGGCGGATTTTCGGTTCCCTCGGTGTCTTCCTGGCGGTTGACGGACGGTTCTTGAGGGGACTGGGCGATCGTGGGGGAATTAATCTGCTCCACCACCTGGGCGGCCACCTGATCGGCCTCCTGTTCATATCGATCATTCGTCGGTCCAATCGTTAACTTGGCTTGCACCGGGCCGGTCTTCCCCCAACGCTGGGGTATCACCGCTGGGCGACTGAGGCTCTCCAAAAAGTTGGGTTGGTCTTTGGTCCAGGCCAGTCGTTGGCGAATGGTTTCTTTACTCTGCGCATCCAAAGGTTCAGACTGGGGCGCTTCCTCGGCATAGGGGAAATAAGACTCCTCTTGAGCGTCACTGTCAAAGATACCGGATGAAAACAGCGGGGGTTTCTCTTCGGCGGGGGAATGTCTGTCGGCGTATCTGTAGAGTCGTCTATATCCCATGTTGCACCTCACCTGAAATTCATATCGATTAGCGTTATTTGCGTCGTCCCCGACCCTTTATTGCAGTGCGATAGCCTTTCCTAGACTGACAATATCAAACCCTGGCCATGTATTGCAAATTTTAATCAGACGCAACACAATCAGTCCCTGGGATGCGCATTGCCCACAGGGTTTTGTTTTAGGCCCACATTATATGACCTTATACCAGTTATTCAGAGGTTTGGTGCGTTACGGCGGATCGGTATATATCGGTTTAGAAATTGTCAATTTGGGCGATTTGGGGTGAGCTGCAAATATAGCCCGGGAACCACTAGCAGGGCGATCAGCGTCGCTGACATGAGGCCAAAAATAATCGCCATACAGAGTGGGAACCATTGAGCATCACTGAAGGCCAGGGGAATCAGTCCCACTACCGTGGTGATCGATGTGGTCAGAATCGGACGTAGCCGATCGCTGACCCCAAAGGCAGCGGCGTGACGCACATCCAACCCCTGCTTGCGGCGTTCGTTCATGGTTTCCACCATGACAATAGCGTCGTTGACCACAATCCCCGTGAGGGCAATCACGCCAATGGCGGCGGGGAAGGAGAACGGTAAATTCAGCCAGAAAAAGCCGAAAAGGGCGCCAATTAGGGCGAAGGGAATGGTCAGAATAATGATCAGAGGCTGCGTGTAAGAGCCAAATTGCAGCACCAGCACGGCAAATACCAGGAAAATGGCCACCACTAGCATTTGCCCAGCCGAGCCAAAGGTTTCACTGCTGGTGTCGGAGTCGCCGCCAAACCGATAGGTGTATCCTCTAGGCCAACGGTCGGCGTTGTCGGCATCGCTCACGGCTGGGTCATACTGCATGGCCTCTAGCTTAGGGCCGAGTTGGGCCAAAATTTCGCCGTCAAAATAGTTCTCGCCAGGAATCGTCTTAGCTAGCACCGTCACACTCCGCTCAGTATTGCGGTGAGTGATTGACAGGGGCGCCGCGCCTGGAACCGGCTCTAGCAAAGCATTACCCGGTAACACATCGCCATTGGGGGTAATGATGCGCATGGTGGCGAATTCATCCAGTCGCGACGGCCCGCCAATAGCGCCTTGCTGTGAAGGCCATTGCGTACTCAGGCGAATCTCTAAATCTTCCTCCCCACTGCCGATCGCAAAGTCGCCCACATCATTATCCGTCATCAAGAAACGGCCCTGTCCCCCCAAATCTTCTTGAGTAATGCCATAAAAATCGAGGGCTTCTCGTTTGGGGACGAGTTTGTAATCTTCCCGCAGGTTACCCAGGTCATCTCGCACATCCATCGTGCCGAGAATCTCCCGTAAAGCTTGCTGCACCTGGCCGGAAATCTCCCGTAGGATTTGCAAGTCTTCGCCATAGAGTTCAATCTGGATGGCTTCATCGCCGCCCCCTGCCCGCTCATACTGCATAGCAAGGACAGCGCCAGGATAGTCTCGGATGACATTTTTTTCCAACTCCTGTCTCAAGTCACGAATATACTCAAAGGAGTCTCTCACCCGTTGGTCACGCTCGACGAACAAAGCCGATAGCCCCACAAAGTAATCGGCATTGCTGGGTTTTAGCTCGGTGGAGGCCACCAGGTTACTCCGCTGCCCCACCAGCTTGACCACGCTTTCGAACACTGGATCGCCGTTGGGGTCGCGGTAGGTTTTGAGGGCTTCACCGATGCGATCGGCCACCTCTTGAGACCGCGACAGGGTTGCTGCCGGGGGAAGCTCCACATTAATGCTCAGCTTCAACCCATCGTCTTGGGGAAACAGAGACACCGGCAGCTGGGTAAACAAAACAACGGCGCAGACAAACAGAGAAATCGTCCCTAAGGTCCAGAGGCGGGCCACATGGCGATTGACGACGGTGACGCCTAAACTCCACTGGGCGAATTTTTCAGACAGCTCTTCGGTCAGGCGATCGACAAAGGTTTTAGCGTGGGTTCCGCTGCGCACATTGCCCAGCAGGAATTTGGAGAGGGGGACCACAGCCAGCAGGGCGACTGCATAGCTGATGATTAAGCAGGTAATGGCGCTAATCGGGATCAGGCGAATAAATTTGCCCATCGTGCCCGCGATCGCCATCAGCGGCGCCATCGCCAAAATTGTCGTCAGCTGGCCTGCAAAGGCTGGACCGGCGTAAGTTCTGATGGTTTTGATCGCCGCCTGAGAAAACCCGAGACCTTGAACAAAAATGCAATCATGGATGCCCTCTAGCATCAAGATAAACACATCCACCAGCAGCCCCAAGGCCAGAATCATCCCCACCATCACCATCGTATTAAGGGTGTAGCCCAGCATCCAGAGGATAAAAATGACACCCGAAAAGGTTAACGGAATGGCTAAACCAGCAATCAACGCTTCTCGCCAGGTCAAGGCGACAAACAAAATGGCGAAAACACACAGCGACGCCTGCAAAACATTGCTGCCGAGATTATTCAGCTCATCTCGAATCGAATCGGCGTCGTTGTTGAGAATCCGGTAGTCCATGCCAAAGGGCCAGATTTCAGGATTCTCACGGGCAGACTCCATCGCCGCCAGGGCGTCTTCGATCACCTGGATGGTGTCGCTACCGGCAACTTTAACCACCTCCAGATTGATAGAGGGGGTAAACTCGCTCCCCTGCCAGCTCAAAAACGCCCGCTTCGTCTCTCGCTCTAACCCCCGGTAAACGTCAGCCACCTCCGCCAAATGGACAATCCGATTGTCATTCAGACGGGCGACAGGGACACGTTTTAAGTCTTCCAGGGTGCGAAAGCGGCCATACAAACGAACTTGAGCGCCGATTTCATCATCCCGCACCAGATCCCAGGAGGTATCAATATTGTTGCCTTGAATCGCATCACTCACCTGGGTGGCGGCAATTCCCAACGTCGTCAGACGACTCGGGATCATCTGGACATGAATCACCTCTTCCCGCTCTCCGGCCAAATTCACTTCCCGCACGTTTTTGACCGACTCCAACCGTTCTTGCAAATCTTCAGCCGCTCGACTCAGAATCGCGATATCTAATCCTTCTCCCGTCAGGGCCAGGGTGAGTACGGGGGCGTCTTGCTGCGATAACTGCTCAAAGTCTGGCTTTTCGCGTCCGCTAGATTCTAGCGGTAGTTCGGGCTCAGCATCGTCTACTTTACTGCGGAGCAGCTGAATCGACTCCGCCACGGGAGCCTCAGCCTTAAAGGCGACATTAATAATGGAGAACGAGTTAAAGGTGGCGCTGGTAAAGTCATCTAACCCCTGGAGACTTTTAATTTCCTCCTCTAGCTTGTCCGTAACCTGATTTTCAATCGTTTCCGCATCAGTGCCGGGCCAAGGGGTGGTGATCATGGCGCGGGCGATCTGAATATCCGGGTCGCCTTCTTTCACCATGGAGAAATAGCCCATCAGGCCGCCCATCAGCAGCATGAAGCAGAGGAGGATGGCAAAAATTTGACGGGTAAAAAAGAATTCCATCCAGGCAGGAGCTTGCCGCTGCTTGGCCTCAGCCGCACCGTCAGGCAGCGCAGTCTGGATCGCCTTGGGCTGATCTTCAGTTTTCACTGCGCCTGCTCCCGATTGATACTGTCTTGATTAACCACCTCAACCGGTGTTCCCTCGACCAGGCGATTTTGCCCTTCAATCACCACCCACTCCCCCGGTTCAATCCCCGAGAGGATTTGGATCTCCGACAACCCTTCGACGCCTGGAGTGACAAGGCGGCGTTGGACGACGCCATCAGCTTCGTTGACGACAAACGCGTAAAATTGCTGATTCCTGGGGAGTAACGCCCCCAAAGGAATCACAACTGAATCAGGGATAGTGGCGACTTCAATCCAAACATAGACCCGACCGCCCACCTTCAAATTACGCACCTGTTGAAAGTCTCGCAGGGTGACTTTAGTGCCTCGTCCTCCGGGGGTTTGGGATGGACTGACGGCGAAAACCCTGCCTTCAGTCCCTTGCTGTTTGGCGATGTCTAACAATCCCTCTTGGGTGGTCCCCGCCGCTTGAGCGGCGCTCACCTCTGCTTCCAACACCACATAGGCCCGCTGTCCAACATCAATTGCCGCTGCTGCATTGGCCTGAATTTCTAATTCCACCTCAAATGACGACGGATCCATCACCACAATCGGGGC
>JAKSDM010000890.1 GCA_022360135.1 Pseudanabaenales cyanobacterium
GTCGGGCAATCCCGGCGGAAAATTTATCAAGCGGCCAATATTTATTCCAGTCTAGTGATTCCGCTGATTTACAAACAGGACTTGATGGCTGTGCTGGCGCTGCATCAGTGCGATCACTATCGGTCTTGGCAAGGGGATGAAGTACAGCTGTTAGTCACCGTTGCGGATCAGGCCGCCTTGGCGCTCTCCCAAGCTTGGACCTATGAAAAAGTCCAGGCCCTGGCACAACGAGAGGTGTTGATTAACACAATTACTCAAGCCATTCGGTCTAGCCTCAATCCCCAGGAGATTTTTGCGGCGATTACCCAAAAGTTGGGGCAAGCGCTGCGCACGGATGGATGTGCGCTCTCTTTGTGGACAGAAGAGGATGAGTTCGTTCAATGTGTGGGCCTTTATAATATCTCCCACGCCGACCCAGCCATCACAGCCGAGCAAATCACTCGGGAATTGACTCAGAATTCAACCGGGGAGAGATCTTCTGGGAAGTCGGATAAAGCCGATGGCGACCCTCAACCGTTTCCTCAGTCTTGGACGCCAATTGAGGGTAATCCAGTGCTGCAAAGACTATTGGCGACACAACAGCCAGTTGTCATTGATGATCTGAATTTGCAGCCAGATATGGTGATTCATGATTTATCGTTGCGATCGCCGACCCAAGCCTTGCTAGTCGTCCCGTTGATCGCAGATGGCAAAATCATTGGCAGTATTTCACTCAGACAAATTAATCAACCTCGCCAATGGCGACTAGATGAGATTAATCTAGCTCAGGCAGTGGCGGCGCAAGCCGCGATCGCGGTGCAGCAGTCTCGGCTTTACCAAAAAACGCGCCAACAGGCGGAACAACTGATGGCGCTGGATCGACAGAAAACTGAATTTTTTCAAAATATTTCCCACGAGTTCCGCACCCCCCTGACCCTCACGATTGGCCCCTTAGAGTCGGCAGTGACTCGCAAAGAAGGTCTAGATTATGACCAGTCAGTGATCGCCCTCAGGAACTCTCGCCGTCTGCTGCGCTTAGTTAATCAGCTGTTAGACTTGCAAAGACTCGATGCGGGGCGGATGCAACCGACTTTCCGTCCCTGTGATCTGGCGGCTTTCATCCAAGAAATTGTGGAAGCTTTTCAGCCCTATTGCGATCGCAAAAATCTTACCCTGGCGGCGGCGCTTCAGCCCTGTCCCGAGGTTTACCTGGACTTGGAGAAGTTCGACAAAGTCCTCTACAACTTGCTATCGAACGCGATCAAATTTACAGAGCCGGGAGGTGCTGTAACCCTTACCCTTGAACCAGCTGGGGCTGATTGTTTACTGAAGTTGCAAGATACGGGGATTGGAATTCGCCCTGATCAAATTCCCCATCTGTTTGAGCGGTTCCGTCAAGCAGATGGCTCCACTAATCGCAGATATGAGGGCAGTGGTCTAGGGTTGGCCCTGGTAAAGGAGCTGGTGGAACTTCATGGGGGACATATCTCTGTAGAATCGGTTTATGGCTCGGGGACAACGTTTCTTGTACGGATCCCCGTAGGCTCGACCCATCTGCCGCCGAAACAGTTGCTGCCCCTGCCCTCCAGTTTGGTGCATCAGCGGGCGGCTGTGGAGTTGGCTGATATTGAAACGGCAATCGCCTCCTCAGCGGAGATATCCGTAGCGCCAGCTCCGCCGTTGCCTGAGTTATCTGCCAAACAGCCTTCCTCGGCTACGAAACCTTTATTAGAAGGGGCAAAAGTGTTGGTGGTGGACGACAACCCAGATTTGCGCGCTTATGTTTCCAACATATTGCAGCGTCAAGCTTACCAGGTGCGCACCGCCTACAATGGAGCAGTGGGTCTGGAGATGGCTCAGACCTATCGCCCCGATCTGATTATCACCGACTTAATGATGCCGATTGTTTCTGGATTAGAACTGATCCAACGGATTCGGGCCGACCAAACCCTTCAGGGCTCGCCAATTATCCTGCTGACGGCTAAAGCGGATGACGATACCCGGATTGAGGGAGTTGAGCAGGGTGCCGACGCTTATCTGGCTAAACCGTTTAACGATCGGGAATTGTTGGCGGAGGTTCGCAATTTATTGATGCTTAAAGCGAATGAACGGCGAGTCGCTGAACTCAACACCTACCTCACAGAATCTGTACTGAAGCGCTTTCTACCCCCTTCTTTAGTTCAGAAAGCGGCCCAGGGAAACCTACCCCTGAACCTTCGCCCAGAACCGCGACTGGTAACGGTTCTCTTTAGTGACATCATTGGCTTTACCCAGCTGTCCAATACGCTGCGATCGCGCCGGGTGGCTGAACTCCTGAACGAATATCTGGAAGCCATGACCCACGCCATTTTTGATAATGGCGGCACAGTCGATAAGTTTATGGGGGATGCAGTGCTGGCTATGTTTGGAGCCCCCGAGGAACTGAGCCCCAACGAGCAGGTACACCGCGCTCTCGCCGCCGCCCGTCAGATGTACCGCAACCTCGACCAACTCAACCAGCGTTGGCGAGCCCAGGGTATCGGTCCGGTTCAGTTTCGCTGTGGGATTCACCAGGGTCCGGCGGTGGTGGGCATGTTTGGCAGCTCCGAACGAACTGACTATACAGCCATTGGCCCCAGTGTGAATATTGCCGCCCGCATTCAAGAAGCCGCTGAAGCGGACTGTATTCTTGTCTCTGCTGCAGTGGCGGATTACCTGGAGGAAAAAGAAATTATCAAATTTAGTCCCCTCAAGCTCAAGGGGGTGGATGAAACGGTGCTCACCTTCGGTATCAAAATTGATCCGAATGCCGAAGCTGAATCACTTCCCCCTCAGAGCTAGGTATCTGTGATGGCTGCTTCTCCACCTCCTCAATCCACACTCTGGTTACGCCACAAAGACCCGCCTCGGCTCTGGCCGATAATGCTATTGCTCTCTGGTTTAATGCATTTGGGGCTTTTGATCGGGATCTGGCCGCTAATAATTCGGTTTGACAGTCCGGATAGAACGTCAGCAACGATCCCGATTGAATTGATTGAAACGATACCTGAGACCGATGTATCCCTGAGCGATATTGAAGCAAACCCAGCATCGCCCCTAATTGGTCAAGCAATCATTCCAGAGGCGACAGAACAAACCCAGAGTAAGTTAGAAACAATATCTTTAAATTCTGAACCGACTCCTCAACCACCCTCGGATCCTACCTCAACTACCTCGCCATCCACAGATTCTGGATTGATTTCTCCACCATCCTTGGATCCTACCTCGACTACCCTGCCACCCTCAGATCCCGGATTTGCTCCTCCAACATCCTTGGATCCTACCTCGACTACCCCGCCACCCTCAGATCCCGGATTTGCTCCTCCGCAACCTTCAGATCCTGCCCCACCAACAAGAGCTGGCGACCAGATTGGTGTTAGCCTGAGGATTGACACTCCTCCTCCAGATCAGGGCAGGGATATCCCTTCTTATCCAGCTCGACCAACTTTCTCCCAAGACACATTTGTGCTTGATCTAATAACCAACCGAGTACTGTGTTCTCCTCCCTCTCCAGAGATCTTACAGCAATTTTCAGGCAAGGAAGTTTCGATGCAAGTGGAGGTTACAGATGTAGGAGAAGCTTCTGTCCATGAGCATAACTTGCGAGTTCGCAGCGGCAACTCAGCCTACGATGAATTTTGTAAGTGCTTAGTGGAAAACTGGGAATTTTCCCCTGCTCAAGGGGAACAAGGGGAACCGATTTCGAGTGATTACCTATTCTTGACTGTATCCGTTAATTGGTTAACTCAATAACCGTGTAGCCTTATAGCAGGGCGGATCATGCAGATTGTTTGGAGCAAATACTTGTAGGTTGAACCTGTGATTCCGACTATTTATCGAATGGCACTGAAATAAGCGTTTATAAATCGCTAAAAGCCCTGATATTCCGTAGGGTGAGCATTGCCCACATGGCTTCTTTCAGTACCATTCGACTATATATCAGTTCTAATCTCAGATCACAGATTTAACGCCTGACAAACTGTGTTACCCTAACGTAGGTTGTCTCAAATTTTGTGAGGCCCTAAATGCTATCTGCGGGCGTAGTTTAGTGGTAAAACCTCAGCCTTCCAAGCTGATGATGGGGGTTCGATTCCCCCCGCCCGCTTAAAACCATAAACCGCCCCATACTATGATTCCGGCGCTGCAGGCGTTGTTGGGGCTCCATAAGGTGTTCGGGCTCTTATCGATTAGACAAGCTACAGTTCCATTCCTTAATTTTATAGTTAGCCTCCGCCTTAATGCGCCAGGCTTGATCGGCCTTAGCCGGACGCAGTTTGCCTGACGTACTGTAGGTAATCAACCCAACTGATTCACGTAAAATCCGCTGCGCCTGCTTGAGAGAAAACCCCGAATCGGTTGGGTAGGGAACCACCTCAAAGCCAAAACCTCGAAAGACTAAGGCCGCACGCGCCATGTGAGCTTCATCTGTAACTAGCAAAATCCGCTGAGACTTACGGGATGAGAGCAAAATCGCTGAGAACAGACCATTTTCCCAGGTGCTTTGGGAACAGCGCTCACCCCCGATCCGGTCTTCAGGAACCCCCATCTCCTGAATCAGCTTGATCATTACGGGTGCGTCGGTCATCCCACTAATAAAGACTTGGGACGCTCGCCCCTGATTCCAAAGCTGGGCGGCGGCTAAGGCGCGTTCTCCATTTTGCTCCGGGCCTCGGCCCAATACCACGATGGTATCCACCGATTCACCCCCAACAGCGCTACCCAATATGATCCACAGTGACCAGTTTAGAATCAATGGCGACAGCCCCAACAACCCCAACAGCCCCAACAGTCCCAATAGCCCTCCCAACCAAATACCCTTGACCCCTCGTTTATGAGTAAAAAGCCGCTGACAGGCTTCACAAAAATAGGGCTGTCGACCCTTTTGCTTAACCCCATGTTCATAAACTGAGCGACTTTTGCAGTATGGACAGTGCATAGCCAGTGTTCAGAACCTAGGATGTTTATCCTAATCTACAGCGCAACTATCAACTTAACCGACAAGTCTCAATATTAGTCAATTGACATCTAGATTGCCTCCATCTGTTGGACAACTTGGTATACCGTCTACGATTTCAAACTCTGAGATGCCTACAGATCAAACTGGCGGAGTATGAAGCGTTAGGGATCACAGATTGAGAAGTGGTGGGAAGTCGTTATGAGTGCTTATCTAATGGTCAATTTGCATTCTGATGCACTCAACTCAAATGACCGGTCAAACGTAGCGATCGCGCTCAATTATTTTGCCAAATTGTTAAGGAGTCTAATTTGATCTCTTCAAGTCCGAGAAGAGGAGGTAACCGATCAGCATACTCATCAAAACTTCCTTGAGCAGAAAAGTAGGGTCTAGTCGCCATCCATCAAAAAAGAGGATAACTCCAGATATAAGCAAAATAAGCGGTCCAAAAACTAACTTAACTATGCGGAGAGTCATACCATCAGAACGATTTGATCGAGTAGCAACAATTACCTGATTGATGGACACTATCAAATATCCTAGAGCCCCTAGGACGTGGATTAGTCCAATAATACTGCTCAAATTCAATCCAATATTTACCATACTTATTTCGTCTGGGGCCAAAGCTTGATCATAGGCAAGCATTAGACAGCTATTTGTGATGGTTAGACAATTAGGACTTTGGCGGTTAAGCATCCCTTGAAACATTTTCCAACCAGATAGAGCGTTGTGGAAAAGGAATTGTAATATTAGCCAGATCAAATGCTTGCTTCAAACGACGACGATATTCACGGCCCACCTCCCAATGTTTCATGGGTTGGGTCTTAATCAAAAGCCGGATCGTGATGCTGTTATCTCCAAAGGCATCGACCCCTAGAATATTTGGAGGCTCTAAAATCAATTTCCCCCAGACCGAATCGCGCCGCATTTTTACCGCCACCTCCTCAATAACCATCATGGCTTTATCTAAGTCGGTGGAATAAGCAACGTCAACCCCTAAATTGAGCCGAGACCATTGATGGGTAAGGTTAATGGCAGTGGTAATGCTACCGTTCCCAATGGTCACCAGTTCCCCATCGAAGGTGCGCAACTGGGTAATGCGAAGATTAAGGTATTCCACGCATCCCATTATGGTGTTTATTTTGACAAAATCACCCTGTGTGTACTGATCTTCCCACAGAATTAAAAAGCCTCCAATCCAATCTTTAATTAGATTTTGGGCGCTGAAACTCACGATGCCTAGGAGAGTCAATACGAGTGTTAAGGGAGCGTTGATTGTCTCAAGGAAAAGTAGAATACCTCCACAGATCAAGGCATAGAGCGTAACTTCCTGACATACCCGAGTAATAGTGGGAATCCTCAAGGCTATCCGTTGATCTGTGCTAAGCCTTAGGGCGTCATAGTCAGCCCACTTATCCAACCAATAAACAACTAGAATATCGATAGTTTTTTTGGCGACACTAAACCCCAGCAAAATAGTGATAAAACTGACAGGAACTTCGATTAACCACCAACCTATCGCACGAGTTTGGGGGAATAATAACAACGCCCAAATTGAACCGCCTAACCAAATTGTAATTTGTCCCCATCCCAAGAAAAATCGCAACGTTAGGTTGATCCTCCGTTGCTGCATCACGGAGAGCGGAATCCATCGTAATTCCTGTGAATGGGGGAATGAGATCCATTGAGATGAAATAGTTTCCGCCGTTTCAAAAGTATTAGCGTCTGCAGGTCCTGAGGATGTATCTTCAGTAGAGGTCTGATTCAGCCTTCGCCAATGTTGCTTAAGCAGCTTTTTCAGCTGCAGTATAATTAGGCTACTGATAATCACCCCCGACAACACAATGCCAAGGGAGTAAAGTTGCTTACGAAAATATTCAGGTTGGCGCTCTCTATTTGCTTTGAGCAGTACTGTTTTGGTTATCTCAGCTCGCTCCTCAGCAATTTCTGATAGGGTGTGAAATGTGTCATCCATATGACGATCAAGTTCTGTTACAGTCATTAGCCGTTGCTCCCAGTCCCTACCAGCAACTACAATCACTGTCTCATTGTTTATGGTTCTGACTGTAACCTTAAGCGTCTCTGGATCAAACCCATTTATCATGATCTTGTCTAAACGATCTTGGATCTCATTTGTCCGCCATTCAATGGGTAAAATGTTGCGGTGATCATTTTGATCATAATTACTTGCTGGCGCCGCTATGCTAAACAAGATCTCTCCATCTAGCGTTATGTCAGCAATGTGTGCATTGCCAATTTGCACATAATCGACACTGGGTTGTGGTTTTGAACTCTTGTCAAGGTTCAACAAGCTGGGAAGCTGGGCATGGGCCATGGGTATCCAGCAGTGGCTCTGACCTAAGATCAGCAAGCTGGCTATTATGACCAGCCGCAGAAAAAACTGCAATTGCCGTAACTTTTTTGGACTCATTGCTTTGGCTACGCGCCACGATATCCTATCTGAGGTGAACCGATAGCTAACAGCCCTGATTTTCCGTAGCGCCTCTCAGTATTAAAATTCCCCACAATATTGCTGACTGGCCATTAGATGCGTCTCTGGTTAGTTTGCTGGGTCGAATGATTTGATTTTAGATCCGTTGATGTTTTCAGCGCTAAATTGCCTGATTGCTTCAACCACTATAGGGTTCCGGTATAGTCCCTTAGATCGAGATCTGTTTTGATCCTATAGCCTCATCTCAACTTGACGCTTTTTGGTACTTTTGCCTCAGGGCGCAGGCTGGGAAAAGTTGTACGCTGGAATTAACTGGAAATCGGAGGCTCAAGCAAGATAAGCCGAGTCACTGAGCCTTTACCAAGAATGATTGAAGTAACCTATGAGTACTTTAAAACGGCTTGCAATTACATCTTTGACCACATTGGCATTACTCTACGGGTTGAAACCGCCAAGTTCAGAAGTAAGTTTAGCCCAGACCAGGAACAGCCCTGATCGAGGCGATTTAATGGTGCGCTATGAGCCGCCTAAGCATAACCGCTACAGAAGGATTTATCGGATTTTGCAACAAACCGCTTTCTACGACGAACTCGTGGCGGATTTGAATGCCTCCTTCAGCTTTCCACGCAATATCAGGATCGTTTTCGACCAATGTGATGAACCAAACGCCTTTTATGATCCTGAGACCGTAGAAATTATCATGTGCTATGAGCTAATCAAGTATTATGCCGACATCACCCACCGTGAATTTCAAGAAGACTACGCTTTAGAAGTTATCTATGCAGGCTTCTTCACGTTTTACCACGAGTTAGGCCATGCCATGATTGATCAATATCAGCTAACGATTACCGGTCAAGAAGAAGACGCTGTCGATGAATTTGCCGCCATCCTGTTGATAGACGCTCAAGAGTATGACGCTGTAATCGCAGGGATGGATCAATTTGATATTGACGCTATAGAGGAAGCCGAACTGGGAGAGGAGCTCGTCTACTGGGGTGAGCATAGTTTCAGCGACCAACGGTTTTACAATACAGCCTGCTTAATTTATGGCAGCGCCCCTGACGAGTTTAGTGATTGGGTTTATGACGAGGATAATAGTTGGGATGAAGATGCCTTTTTGCCAGTGGAGCGGGCCGAGATATGCGAAGCAGATTATCAACGAGCCCTAACTAGCTGGGAGAGGTTATTGGCTCCTTATCTCAAATGAGCCTACAAATTCAACATCACTTCTTCCGCCAAACCAAAAGACAATGTCATCAGCGCTTTTTTGGGCGACCTCTTCCGCAGTCAGTAGCGAGACGGCGCTACTCACCCGTTGCCGTTCGGTGACGAATTCTTCGAGCACGGCCATTTCATCAGGCCGATAAGCCAAATGCAGAGAACCACAAGGATTGGCGTGAAACCCAGCTCCATCCGCTGCCTCCAGCCAAATTTCACGTGATCTCAGGGCGCGATCCAGTAGGGAGCCGCTGGGCTGACCAATTGGCCAAACCATACCAAAGTTTCGAATAGAGGCGCCCACACAGTAAGGATTGCGTTCGAAGACCACCACTCGCTTGCCTTGCTTTGCCGCCGCTAGCGCATGGGCCATGCCGACAATCCCGGCTCCAACAATGAGAACATCAGCGTGATTCATGATCTAGCTATCCTTTCTTTCAGTTCATAGAGCGAGTCCAACAGACCATGATTGGGATAGGATTCCAACTGTTCTCTAGTATGGGTTCCGGAAGTCATCCCTAAAGACATTAAGCAATGGGCGTTGAACCCGGCTTCTAAATCTGAGGGAGTGTCTCCTAGGACAATCACCGCCTGAGAATCTTTGACCCCCAGTTTGTACATTGCTTTCTGAATCATGTAGGGGGCTGGACGGCCTTCATCGCCATGGATTTCAGAGGGCGTTACAGAGACGTGAATGATCGATTGATCTGATCCGATGTAATCCGCGTTTAATCCCTTATTCCACCCCAGTCGATGCAGGATAATGTCTGTTACTTTGCGATAAAAACCAGTATTTAGAGCAATCTTAGTCCCTTGAGATTTCAGCCAAGCAAAGACTTCCAAGCAGCCTTCCGTAGGCTGGACGGGTTGAGTCCGGTAGTGGTTCTCTAAAGCCTTGCAGAAATAGGCATAAGATGCATCGACCTGCTTAGTATAGTCGGGATGATCAATCCCGATTTGCTGTTGCCAGAGGGTCTCAAATACCAACCGCTTGGACCAACCCATCATGGCATTAATTTGTTCCGGCTCTGCGGTTAACCCAGTGGCCTGAGCCGCTGTAGAAAAACAAGCCTGCACTTCGTTGGCATCTTTAACAGTTGTGCCAGCCATATCGAATACAACCAGTTGAATCTTAGACATTCCTGACTCCTGCAGATGTGAAAATAGAACTCTGGCCACATTGCTTGAGGCTGCTAATGTCAGTGGGCTGCTTTGCCAGAGAATTAATGGGGTGAGCGATCGCCCAGAACAATGTGA
>JAKSDM010000345.1 GCA_022360135.1 Pseudanabaenales cyanobacterium
ACGGGGCAATCTCCCTGCCGGCTGTCTACTGATTTCATTACTATGACGTAAGGAACCAAGCAACTTGGCTGAGGTCAGCAAACCGCCAATCAGTGATACTTAGGTTAAGTGGTAGTTAAAAAAATCACTACCTAACCCGGCTGGGGGGCTAGCCGGGTTTTTCCATAGGATTGCCATACCTAGTGTCAACCTATCCCTAATTTGGTTTTCAGCAACTCATAAAATACTCGCGAGAGTTCCCGCCGTTGTAGAATTTGCCTATCTTTAGGAGTTCTAGCAAAGGCCTTGTCATAAGCGTCAGGCATCGCTTTCTTGATCAGAAACGAGAGCTGTTGTCGGGTGATGGGTTGATCAGGGGCAAACTGACCATGACCCACTCCAACAATTAAGCCATTGGCATAAAGGGTCTCAATCGCGTTGTAGGCCCAGTGCTCCTCTGGACGGACATCTCTGAAGGTTGGTGAGGGCGGCGTCTGCGTTTCCAGACCCAGAAGCTTCATCAGGGCTGTCGCCGCCACAGCCCGGTTGACCCTGGCGTAAGGACGAAAACTTAACCGGGTCTCATCTTCACTCCGAATCACGCTTGCCGCCGCCATGACCTGAATGGCTTCAAAATCTGGATCGTTGTGACTAATGTCATCAAACCAGTAAATGGGAATACCGTTCCGGGTCAAGAAAGCTTGAATCTTACGGATTTGAGCTTCGTCTGTGGCCAGATCGCGGGCCTCCCTGCCTGTCCAAACAGAAAATACTGCTAGCATACCGCTGGCCTCTCCGATCGCCCATTCTATCGGATGCATGCGATAGACGGCGTTGGCGATGTGAGATACGCCAATACTCTTAGAAGAAAGGATTAAGCCATCGGTATTGATGGGCGCTAGCGCTTTTATCGAAAGCGTAAAGGGCAGGGATAAAACGTCCTTGCCTATAGGCGTCACATGTCCTTGAACATCATTCCCATGCAAATCTAGATAGTGATATTGACCGATACCTACGCTATCCTCAAAGGCTCTGGCTCTGGCTGTATTCTCTGGAAAGAAGCTTTTGGCGATATCTTCGTGCCGAATGGTCGTCAGCGCAACCCCGCGTCGAGCTTCACGGATATAGGGCTCTAAGGCGATTCCATCATCCGTCCAGGTCAAATCTCCTCTGGGTTTGAGATCGGGTATCCCATTAGATTGGAGGAAATGGATATAGGCGCGGGCGCGATCGCGCCCGCGCTGAAGATGCTGCTTACGTTCCTCCCGACTGACCCCAACTAGTCTGTCAGGGCGATATTCATTACCGCAGAAAAACCGACGATCTGGGTCAGTTGAGACACCCCAGTTAATCACCGTTATATCGCCCGGTCTGATTGCTTTTTCGTAGGGATCGGTGCGCTTTACGCGACGATAGCGAAAGATGCCAAAGTCGCTAAAAAAGTTTCTTGGCCGCCACTTCCCTTGCCTTTGAACCCAGAAGGTATCTGTGAATTCGTTGATATTAAGCCAGGCTTCATGGGCGTACCCTGGAGGCGCGCCAACGGAGACGCCTCCACCCGGCAAGGTCCGCTCCACTAGCACATCAAAGGTAAAGGACTGTTGGCATTGGGGACGAGCATCCTCAGGCAAGATGGCCTCCCCAGTTTCACTGCGGGACTCCTGCCCCACCCGCGACTCAATATCGCCTAATTCCAGTAAATCGCCCAGATCCGTAGCCTCAATCACTACCTTGCCTATTACCGTAAAGGTGTAATCGGCTTGCGCATCCTTGAAAACTATCCCCTTAACCCGTCGAGGCTGGTCTGGATGCTCATCCATCAGCACCTGAATTGGCTCCGCATAGGGAATCAGCTTTAGTTTGTCATTAGCCAAATAGGGGGCGATCGCCTCATTCATCGCCGTCGCCGCCACCACTGGAGTTGTGCTGAGGGGACTGACCCAACCGCTGCCGGGATTTGGATCGATTCTGCCGTTGACCTGCTGCAAAACTCGCTGGCGATCGCGGAACTGCCGCTGCGCCCTTGAAATGGCAAACTCTTCGCCGCTGACCTGGTATAGCGTCGCTTTCTGTTTCAGCAAATCCCCATCATCCGAAGCCGGTAGCGCCTGCGCCGTAAATTGTCCCCCAACCACCTTCTGAGGCTGCGCCAGACAAACATCTAGACCGAGTTTGAGTGCAGTCAGCGTAGCCGAATAAGCCCCTGTCGACCCGCCCACCACCAAAATAGAGCAGGCTAACGACTCATCCTGATTAGGCCGAGTAAACACAGGGTCGGCAAAAACGCCATTCCTCTGGGTAACCGATTGAGGCATTGGGCAACATCCTCAAGGGCTCTGCAAAAAGTTGTCCCTTTCGATTCTATGACAGTTGATGGGAAGTGCAAGGGGGAAGGGACAAGGAGAGTAAGGGTGGATGAAGGAAAAGATGGGGGAGATGGGGAGGCAGGGGAGCAGGGGAAGATGGAGAAGCAGAGGAGGCAAGGGAGGCAGGATGGAAGGTTTAGAGACGCGAAATTTCGCGTCTTTTAGACATACCAATCCCATGAAGTCCCATATTCTGAGCTAAAATGGTCCCATTGAAAACTTATTTCTAGTCCCATGCGTACTCATATCAACATTGATGATGCTTTATTGGAAGAAGCGAAAAGGCTAGGGGACTATCGCACCATTACGGCAACAGTCAATGCAGCATTGGCCGAACATGTTAAACAGCTAAAACGGCGACAGCTGATCAATTTACGAGGCCAATTTAACTGGCAAGGCAACCTTGATCACCTCCGCCGCACTCGATCCACTGATGCTAGTTGACACCTCTGTGTGGATTGACTATCTAAATGGCTATGCGTCCCCTCAAGCCGATTGTTTGGCTCAGGCGCTCTCCGAAGACACCCCCATCCTTTTGTGTGGAGTGGTCTTGACTGAAATATTGTTCGGGCTGCCAACGCCAGAAGTCCGCTGGATTAAGCCCCTTCTAGACGCATTTCCCCTCGCTCCTGAACTAGAACGCAACGACTATAGCGCCGCCGCCCAGATTTATCGAACCTGTCGGCAAAATGGAGTGACGATTCGTTCAACCATTGATTGCCTGATCGCCCAAATCTGTTTGAAACATAATTTCCCTCTGTTGGCGAAAGATCGTGACTTTGTCCACATCGCCCGTTTTTTTCCCTTGCAGCTCTACTCATAATGGGTTCAGAGACTGTAGTCTGGATTTTCTTAAATAGAAACCCCTTGTGACCATGGCGATAAAGTTCACCGAACGTTTTTTTAACACAGCCGGTCCGGTGCGGTCCGATTGGCATTATTTAATTGACCCCCTGAGCCGCTGGGACATGGATGACATCCTACAGCTGATTGCTCAGGGTAAGTACTTTGTCCTCCATGCGCCTCGACAAACAGGAAAGACCTCTTGTCTGCTCGCCCTCATGGAGCGCCTCAATGCAGAAGAGCGTTATCAGGCCGTCTACACCAATATTGAAACCGCCCAGACCGCCCGCAATGATGTTGCCCGTGGAATCGAAGCGATCGCTTATGCCCTGGCCGCAGCCGTTAATCTTTATCTGCAAGATGCTCGTTTGCTGGATTGGCGAATGCAGTTACGCGCTCAAGCACTCCCAGCCGATGATCTCCTACGGACTTTATTAACCCAATGGGCCAGCCAAAATGCTAAACCGATTGTCTTAATTCTGGACGAAGTTGATGCGCTGGTGGGGGATACGTTAATTTCACTGTTGCGGCAATTGCGGGGCGGCTATGCCCAACGACCCCAAGCATTTCCCATTTCAGTCATTCTCTGTGGCGTCCGAGATGTGCGGGATTATCGCATTCACACCTCTGGGCAGGAAATTATCACCGGGGGCAGC
>JAKSDM010000239.1 GCA_022360135.1 Pseudanabaenales cyanobacterium
AGAAGCTCAAGCTACATTAATAAAGCTTGATTAAATGACCTAAAATCAGCCTCAATAAAGACTATAAATCGACTCTAAATATGCCATTTATGAGGGATTACTGTGGCTGATACTGGGGTATATCTGAGCCAATTGAGAAGAATTCCAAGTCACTATATTGACTATGGAAACCGATTCAGTTGCCTGAAATCAGACTCAAGA
This sequence comes from Pseudanabaenales cyanobacterium, assembly GCA_022360135.1. Taxonomy (GTDB): domain Bacteria; phylum Cyanobacteriota; class Cyanobacteriia; order Phormidesmidales; family Phormidesmidaceae; genus JAKSDM01. The sequence goes on from JAKSDM010000239.1 coordinate 202, forward strand.
AAGCGAGAGGTTGACTCGAAACAACATCGTTGCTGGCAAGAGTCTTTAAGTTGACGGAAGGGGGTTTCTACATCTGACTGAGTTGATTGAGAAGAATTTCAGAGTAATCTGTTGACTTCGTCGGCCTCAGGGCCTATGTTAGTCTGCGATCGCTCTCAACCGTTCATCTAGGATTGTCGCCAATTTTCAGTCTGTAAACCAGAAATCCGCTGAAACTCCCGTTGGTTTGCGGTAACCATAACTAAGCTATGCTGAAGCGCGGTAGCTGCAATCAAGACATCATAAGCTCCAATTGGCTGCCCTTGGGATTTGAGAGCAGCACGGATTTGAGCAGTTTGTTCAGCTTCTAAAGCGCCGAATGGCAAAATGGTTACAGACGATAGAATGCTGGAGATCGCAGGTTCAACCTTCTGAGCACGCTGCGGATTAATCGCCAAGCCATAGCGTAATTCCATGACTGTAATCGCCGAGATGGCAATATCAACAGGTGGGGTTTGTCTGAGCCTGACTGTAGTTCCAGCTTCGCCTTTAATAAAGTCGCTGATGACGCAAGTATCGAGCAGATAACGCATCAAAATAGTTCCGGTTCATTGGGCGGAAGGAGTTCGTCACGATGAGACTCAAACGCAGGAAAGTCAGGATTTGCTTCGTAGGCTAAGATAGACTCCGACCATTGGGAGTCGGCAACAGGTGGCGTTTGAATCATCCGACGTAAAACTTGCAGAATCAGGGTTTGAAGTGGAACATTGGATTGCGCCGCTTGACGGATCAAGTCTTGCTCAAGATCTGGCGGTAGATCGATCGTGATTTGCATAGTAAATTCTCCTAGCGCTTATCAATTTACTCTTTGGTGCAGGTTGCTGCTCAACTTTGGAAGGAAAAATACCATTGAGCCATTCCTTAAACTCTTCGTTAAATGCGCCGCTTACACTCATCGAGAGTGGTATAGCAATGAGTGTCACGATGATCCCAATCGCAGCAAGCCAATTCCCTCAATTGATTCCTTTCTTGGCATCAGAACTAGAGACAGTTACATCTAGATTCTGGTAGATGATACTGAGTAAAACTCTTGTTTTTCTAATTCTGCAACAAATGGACTGCTAAGGTATTGAACTGGAATAGATAACATCGATGGACCTGCCCTCACTTGCAGCTAAAGCAGTCAAACTACCCAAATCAGCTAAATATACTGCGAACTGTCCATATAGTACGCTTGTATTGGGTGGATATATAGAAGGTTTCAGTATATCTTCCATGCGTAAACAGCTAAGTTATGGAGAGCTGAGTCAAAATCAATACCTATGCTCTGCTTCATTGACGTATAGAAACTTGACCTAGAAAATCCTTGACCAAGTCCGGCGTTACAATTCTAACCAGAACTCCCCGTTTCATTGGGTGCAAGCAGATAGTTAGGCGGCGATCGTAGAGGCAGGAGAAACTATTACAGTTCTGCGCAGCAAAAAATCTGGGTTTCCTTGCGCCAACCCAGCCTACAGCAATGGGCGATCGCGCTAAAGCTGGTTTAAGAATTCTGTGGGGGAGTAAATAGGGAGTATGCTACCGCTGAAGTCTTGATGATCGCGGGTGACGACGCCATCGAGTTGATGGAGGGTCGCGCAGGCGAGTTGGATACTGAGAGTAGGTCGAGGACGACATTGGTGTCGATGAGAACTTTCATGGCAAGGCTTACTGATATTTTTGGATCAGATAGTCTGTGTATTCGGCTTGCAGTTCATCATCGCTAGGGTCTGGCCCAGGACGTTTGGCGATGCCCCGGAGTCCGGTGAGTGTACCGGGGGGAATCGCCTGGTCCTGGGGAGTGACGAGTTGTTTTTGGTGGAGAAATTCGGCGAAGTGGAGGACTTCGTTGATTTGATTTTCTGAGAAGGTTTGGATAAGCTGGTAAAGTTTTTCGGCGGCTGTCATGGTCTTTAGGGAGTAAATGGGTACGTATAGAAACTTGACCTAGAAAATCCTTGACCAAGTCCGGCGTCAAATTCGACTTATATTCTAGATGCATTGAGCAATCCTTTGAGTGTCTCTGCTCTAAATGTGTGGGCTAAATGCCCCCTAAAGCATTGGATTGATGTAAGGGATCATCAATTTAGTCTGGACGCACTCCCTCCTAACTGCTCAAGGAAATGAGTGCGTTAATCACGTAATCGCGATCGCCGATCCTGAAAATGAGTACGCCGATCTTGGAAACGCGATCGCGGATCCAGCAATTGCGATCGCTGATCTAAGAAATGCGTTCACCAATCTAGCAATTGCGATCGTTGATCTAAGAAATGCGATCGCCGATCTAACAATTGCGTTCGCTGATCTAAGAAATGCTTTCGCCGAGCCAGCAATTGCGTTCGCTGATCTAGTAAATGAGTATGCCGATCTAGTAAATGGGTACGCTATCAAGCAATTGCGACCGCCAATATTGGCTAATTAAAAGCTACGGCTAACGGAGAGCTGAGCGGCTGACGACACCTTCCAATTTAGCTGGATAGCTTTGGCCTCAGTCTGCTCCTGAGCTCTGTTAGGCTGTCGGTATGGTCAACTGGTTTAATCTATACTCCTGACCAGTCCCCTATTTGCAATTCTGTGATTTGTCTAAAATCTGATGTATTACGGGTCAGTAATATTGCGTTGTGTACAATGGCAATTGCGGCAATTTTCAGATCCATATTTCCTAGCCGTGGATAGATTTTCCTTAAGCGTTGGTGCTCTAGTGCAGCAGCACGGTTAAATGGAATGATCACAATCGAACGATAATCATCTGAAAGCTGTTGTAGCCATTGATAAGCCAGTATCTGTTCATCTAAAGTTTTTGCCCTGGATATTACACTGAGGCGACCTCTAACTTGTTCTTCATAGGTAATGATTGTAACTGCAACTTCAGCCTCTTCAACAGTCGCCAACCTTGCCAGAATGCATTTCCCTTCCGATCCATTACGCTGGATGAGACTGAGATGATCGATATCAAGAACGTACATTATGAAGCGTCAATACGCTACTCAGCAGACTTACGCCATTCTTGAGCGAAGCGAACTGCTTCATCAAAGGTGGGATCATTTTCAAAGCTGCCTGCCACTTTCATCCACCAAGGAGTTTCATTCTGAAGAAATCCAGCAAGCATCTGTTTCAATTGTGCTAGTTCTTCCTCCAAAGCTGCAACTCGGGCTTCGAGTCCTTGAGAGCGGTTGTCGAGTTGCTGTGACGCCATAGAGATCTACGGTAATCTAGGTTTCTGATAGAATTATAGCTTTGTAGGCTGGGCATTAACCCTTATGATCAACTTTCGTTACTGAATAATTAAGTCGTGGATGCTCACTAGCCTTGCTGAAATGGTGGGCAATGTGAATCTGCTGCTGTTTACGCAAAGTGATCTATGAGGATTTTGCCCACCCTACTTAACTTTGGATAACCTCTCCCATAAATGAGACAAGCCGCATAACTATTGTTTAGCCTGCTTTCTCTCCGTCTACTCTGCATAACACCCCTAATTAGAGTGTTTAGCCAGAACCTAAGTTGAATATCTACTCCTCAGAGGGGTGTTATACAGATCTTTGTCTGCATAACACCTCATTTGAGGTAGTTATGCAGATCTTTGTCTGTCTATATCCCCAAATAAAGATGTTATCCAGATCAAACTCTTGATAACACGCCTAAATTGGTTGCTTAGCCAGATCTTGCTCCGCATAATAGTCCTGATGAGAGAGTATTATGCAGACAGCTTCAGCAAATCTTCATCATCAATGCAGAGTGCAGGTATACAGAGTTCTCTAGATGGATAAGACCCGGCAAAGTTGTTTTGCCGGGTCAGATTTGTCAGCTGAATCAAACTGGCGATCGCGCTGCAAATCTCTCAACCCGTCGCCGAAGTCATGGCCGATCACAAATTTAGAAAAATGGTGACGTTGATCAAGCAATTGCGATCGCTGATCAATCGCACGCTCAACCCAACTTACACAGGGAAGATTTGTCAGTCAACCAGCAGTTTGGCTGTCTGGTAGAGTTGAATCTCTTGCTCTGCTTGATTAATGGTATTAGGAGGAATTGAAAAAAGGCGATCGCACTGAAATCGATAACATCTCCATGAAATTGACGTAGAACACCAACAAGTAACTTTTCAATGGTGTCTCCACCGATAATTTGAAGCAGCCTAACGTTGAGTTCAGCAGCGAGCGATAAACTTTGCTTTATGCTAGTTATACTATTTCGCCGTTGCAACGCAGTGTTAGCTGAGTCGAATTTTATTGTCAGCCATCTCTTTGTAATATCTATCTATAAAAGGTTCAACTATGCTATCCTCCCAAATCTGAAACTCTATATACTTTTCAAAATCTCCTTCCCAATAGCGTTCATAATTGTGAGAGTCATCATCACATGGAATTCCATACTCTTCAATAAAACTTTCGAGTTCATGAAGTAGGAATATCTTCCCATGGTAAGGCTTTTTATTGTTGGATAACGCAATATAACTGTCTGGAAAAGTAAAAGACGTTGTTGCTGGATTCAAATCACAGATTTGTATTCTGACTTCAAGATGTTCTTTAACCAGATGTTTAAACCAGATTGATGATCCAAGAACGAAGTAGAAAGGATATTTTCTGACCGGTTTTCCGTCACGCTCTATGAAAAGACGGCGCAAATTATTTTCAATTTTTTGCCTAGTGTCAATATAAAAATTTCCATATCTTCTCTGATAATTAGCATTATTCTTATATCGATCTCTTAGATCTTGAAATATAGGACTATCATTACCATTTTCCAGCTCAGATAAAGTCAGGAATGGTTGACGATTTGCTAAATGGTAATGAGTGATGAAGCTTGGTATTTTCATGCTCTTATAGGAAAACACTAGAATTAACTGACCGCTCACTTTCTGTACTGGTGCAGAGTCTGGCTACAAAGTCAGCTAACTAATACTTCTACGTCAGATCTGCTGGATAATACCTCACCTATCCAAGTTTATCCGGCTCCATTAATGTCAAAATCTCAACCCCCCCGTTTGCTGGATCAGCTTAGATAGCAGGGTGGCGATTGTATGCTTATCTATCCGAATATTCCAGCTTTAGTGAACACCCATTTGATGCATATCAGATCAGAGCCAACATTAAAGGCAAATTAAATTATTCTGATATGACTGGATCGCCTCTTCTCAGCTTTCTCAGAGATCCCTTAAAGTAAGTTTATTGAGCCATCAGAGCCGCCTCAGAAGTGGGGGACATGCTGGGAAGCAATTCCTGAGGTAATGCCATGACAGAGGCGACAGAAAAAACACAACGCTATCGAGGCTGTGTTCTAACGGCTAAAGGTTGGCGTAAGTTGCAGGCGCAAATTCAGGCCCTAGAGGTTCAAACCCGGATGCGGCAGACTGCCAAAACCATCGCAGAACGGGTGCAGCTGAACCACCCAGAGGGCATCCACCCGATGACGGTCAGAAAAGTTTTGAAGGGGGTGGGAGGCGTAGACAGAAGCTCCATCAAACGAATCTTCCAGGCGCTTAAGTTGGAATTAGAGCAAGATGACTGTGTCCACGCCAAACTTTGCCCACCGCCAGGGATTATCGAACAACCCGCTCAATTAGCTCAAATCCATTCTCGTCAGAATTGGGGAGAAGCCGTTGACGTATCCAGCTTCTACGGCCGCAAAGATGAGTTGGCTCAACTCAAACAGCGCATCGTCAGTGAGCGTTGCCGATTGATTACGCTGCTTGGAATGGGAGGAATTGGCAAGACGGCGCTGTCGGTAAAACTGGCGACGGAAGTCCAGGATGAGTTTGAATATGTGATTTGGAAGTCAATCCGTCATGCGCCTACTTTACAGGAGACGCTAATTAACATCCTGCAATTTCTATCTCAACCATCCGGATCCCAGATGGAGTTACCCGCTAGTGTTGAGGGGTTAACCGCCCGATTGATTGAGCAATTCAAGCAACATCGATGCTTACTTTTACTTGACCAGCTAGAGACTATTCTGCAAAGTCTTAGTCTGGCAGGTTACTATCGCGAGGGGTATGAACCCTACGGCGACCTGCTAAAGGTGTTGGCTGAAGTTCCCCATCAAAGTTGTCTGGTGTTGACGAGCCGCGAGAAACCCAGGGAAATCGGCGTCATGGAAGGTAAAACTGTACAGTCAATATACCTCGATGGCTTGAAACTTGCTGATAGTCAACAACTCATCCATGATTTGGGGAACTTCACCGGTTTGGAGAATGAGTGGCGACTGATAACGGCACATTACGCTGGCAATCCACTGGCCTTAAAAATAGTCGCGGCTCGGACTCGAGACTACTTAAACAGCGATCTGTCAGAATGTTTGGAAGAACTGAGGAAAGGCAGGCTAGTTTTCAGCGATCTGCGAAACTTAATGGGTCGCCAATTCAATCGACTATCGGTGCTGGAGCAAGAGATCCTGGTTCAACTTGCAGTTTATCGAGATTGGGTTTCACTCTCTCACCTTCGAGAAGACCTGCCTTCTCCTGTATTGCAGCAGAGTTTACTGGATGTGTTGGATTCATTAAGAGGGCGATCGCTATTGCAGAAGCAGGGCGGTCATTTCAGGCTACAACCGTTTGTCAGCGAGTATGTAAAGGAGTATGGGGTTAAAGCCGATAACTCATCCACTCCCTTCAGAGTGAAAGTAGCCTAGACTACCCAACCAATCGTCGCCATACCCGAAACTTTATAGCGATCACTAAGATATATATTCAACATTGAGTGAAAATCACTATAAGTTACCCCAGTCTTAGCAACTCCACATCAAAGATAAGTGTGGCATTTGGCGGAATCACTCCCCCTGCGCCTCGTTCTCCATAACCCAGTTCAGGGGGAATAATTAATTGCCGACGCCCGCCAACGCGCATGGTTGAAACACCTTCATCCCAACCCTTGATCACCTGACCCACTCCAATCGTGAACGAGAAGGGGCGACTGCGATCGCGAGAGCTATCAAACTTGACCCCATCTTCCAGCGTTCCGGTATAGTGCACCGTCACCCGTTGCCCAGACTGGGGCATGGCCCCTGTCCCCTCAACTAGGTCGATATACTGTAGACCAGATGCAGTTGTGATCGGTTCTGCCAAATCATCCTCCCTCTTAGTAGGATTAGCGTCTTTGCTTATCAGATCATTGGCGGATTGGACGATTAGGGTGTCTGACTTGAGCTGTGCTTCGGCGGACGTCGAGACATCAGGCGCGTTCGCTGCGATCGCCGAACTGCCCCCCCCGGTAATCTGAGCAACCAACAATACGGCGCAGCAAATGGCCAAAACCCCTAAACTAACTAGAATCTCCCGCACAATCAATTCTCCCGCCTAACTATTTTTACTCAAGCCTATCAGCGCCAGAGCTTGTTTTCTAAATCCCGAACCTGACGCTCCAGGCGATCGAGCCGTCCTCGTAGTTCATCCATCTCGGCCTGACGGGGGACGCCCAAATCTTGTAGAACGTTCCGCAGTTGGCGTTGCATCTGCTCTTCAAAGGCTCCCTGGTCTAACTTTAGCTGAGTCATTAAGTCCTCGGCAAAATTCTTGGCTTGGTCTGGATTCAGCTTACCGTCTTTGACCCACTCATCAGTCACCTCGCGCAACCTCTCAGCCACCAAAGATGTGGTTCCAATTCCAATTAACAGTAACTGTTTAAGCAGGTTATTGGTGTCCATGTTGCTCTCCCGCAAGAAAACGGAGGTAACCCTAAGAATGAATTATCTCAGGTCTTTTCAGCCTACCGCTATATTCTGACAAAATATTGCT
>JAKSDM010000661.1 GCA_022360135.1 Pseudanabaenales cyanobacterium
AGGCTATATTAATTTGTCCAGGATCTTCTGACGTCAGTGCGATGTTAAAAACTTTTGCATTATTTCCAGATCTTCGGCGATTCCTAATCGAATCCCCCCGATCGCGTCCGTAACCGTAAGCTGCTCCAAAACATAGTATACTCCTACGGAGGCAATGGATATTATCAGGACTTGAGAAAGCGAGCAAAGAATAGTACAATTGAACTATTCACCCCACTCCCACCCCCTACTAGGCGTCCGTATCTCAATACAAATCCTTACCCCTTGTTAGCTTAATTCTTCACAACTTGAGGTGATTTTCCCATGTCCGTCCATCAGACTAGCCAGCTAATCCAGCTAATCTTGAACTCGGCTTTGATGATTACGGTCTGTGTTGGGTTGATGGGCGGATTATGGCTGCGCCACGGGGCGATCGCCAATCAACTCCGCTACCTCAAAAGTCAAATTCTCAAATTTGCCAATTCCTCAAACGGCTCTGGCCCCGAACAACTCATCCAACTCAGACATGAACGAGTTCATCTGCAACGGCGCTATCGCTTGATCCACAACAGTACGCTCGTCATCCACTACGCCCTATTGGTGTTTATCGCTAGTTTATTCGCCCTGGCGTTGCGCACCCTGGTGAACCTGTCATGGCTAATTCCAATTGCCCTGTTCCTGTTTATCGTTGGCGCTGGCGGCGTTTTAGTCAGCGTCGCCTTTTCCCTGATGGATTTTTATCAGTACAATCAAGCTTCAGCTGGCAGATCAGGGCGGACATTGAACCAAGCCAAACCGGCTCGAACCAGGAGAAGCTCAAGGGGACAGACCACACCCCCCTGGCTGAGAAGCGCGATCGCATCAGAACCACCGCTTAAAACGGGAGCAATTTAGTAGGATTTCAGCCATGTCTGACAGGATTGTCTGAAAACTCCCCGAAGTGAAAATTCTCCTATCAGCCCAATATTTCATTCCTACCCCCTACCCCCTGCCCCCTGCCGCCCTGCCGCCCCAATATGCTTCCATATCCTTATATGGACTACAGAGGCCACCATGGATTTTGCAGCACGGATGGAGCGGTTGGGTACAGAATCAGCTTTTGAGGTTCTGGCTAAGGCGAAGCAGTTGGAGACTCAGGGGCGTAATATTATTCATCTGGAAATTGGTCAGCCTGATTTCAAAACGGCCCCCTTTATTTGTGAGGCGGCTTATCAGGCGATGAAGGATGGCTACACTGGCTATGGTCCTGCTGCCGGGTTGATGGAATTGCGGCAGGCGATCGCAGACCATGTCTCCGAAACCCGAGACCTTTCTGTTCACGCTGAAGAGGTGGTGGTGACGCCGGGAGGAAAGCCGATTATCTTCTTTACCTTGCTAGCGCTGATCAATTCAGGGGATGAGGTGATCTATCCTAATCCAGGATTTCCGATTTACGAATCTGCGATTAATTTTGTCGGCGGTCAAGCTGTTCCCCTAGCATTGCGGGAGGAGGTGGATTTTCGTTTCCGGATTGAGGACCTCCAGGCGGTTGTTTCAGACCGAACCCGGTTGCTGATTCTCAACTCGCCCCAGAATCCTACCGGCGGGTTATTGACCCAGTCGGATTTGGCTGCGATCGCCCAACTCGCCCAGCAGCATGATTTCTATGTTCTCTCAGATGAGATTTATTCTCGCATTCTCTATGATCAAACCCACCATAGCATCCTCAGTCTGACGGGGATGAAGGAACGCACCATTCTGCTGGATGGGTTTTCCAAGACTTATGCGATGACGGGATGGCGGCTGGGTTATGGGGTTTCGCATCGACCCATGGCCGAAAAGCTGGAAAAGCTTATGATTAACTCCAACTCTTGCACAGCTTCCTTTACCCAAATGGCAGGGGTTGCAGCCCTCCAAGGCCGACCAGATTTTGTCGATCAGATGGTGGCGGAGTTTCAGCGGCGGCGGGATGCGATCGTGGCGGGG
>JAKSDM010001499.1 GCA_022360135.1 Pseudanabaenales cyanobacterium
TGTAGCGGATGCTTTGCACTCAGTGTCTCTGTCGGCGCAGCCGCTCCAAAGGGGCTAATTGTTATTTCACGTACCACAGTTTGTTGCTTTTTTGTCCCGATTCTGTTACTCGGGATTTGATACTTTAAAATTCCAATCTAGTTAACGTGCTAAGTGCATCTGCTCAGTGTGCATTTCTCCCAGTTGTTGTGATAAACCACTGGGTAGCGATCGAGACAGCTCCTCATGTTTCAACGAACATCATCATCATGCCGTCCCAATGCCAGGGCGGCTTTTTTCCTTTTTCTTTTCGATTAGTCAAAATTTGCCCCCTTATGGATAGGAAAGTTCTCTAATTTCCTAAACCTCATATCAATTTGATTTGAGGCTGAACATAATAAATCATTGCCCAGTAAGACTTCCAGCGGCTATATTCTGCTCATCTTCAAATCGTTTTGGTATCAGCTTATAAAGAGGCGTTGTTAAATCATAGGCGATCGCCTACATAAATCGTTGCAATACTTCTACCGTTGCTTGTCCGGTCTTTTGCCAACTGAATTGTTTAACTCTAGCAAAACCAGCCTGACGGAGCTGCGATCGCAACTCCCCATCTTGAGCGATTAGATTCATCGCATCAGCAATCTCAGCCGCATTGTAAGGATTGATTAATATAGCAGCCTCTCCAGCAACCTCCGGTAAAGATGCCAAATTAGAGGTGATCACAGGCGTTCCACAAGCCATAGCCTCTAATACCGGCAAACCAAACCCTTCCCAAAGAGAAGGAAACACCAACGCTGTGGCTTGAGCGATGAGAATAGGCAATTTATCATAAGGCACATAATCTAAAAACTTGACCCGTTCTTCAATGCCTAGAGCTTGAATTTGAGCTTGGAGCTTTGATGTGTAACGCCTCTCAGGTGTACCCGCAATCCAAAGTTGGTGAGTACATTTTTGATAAATTTCAGAAAATCCCTGAATTAATCGTGGCAGATTTTTATAGGGTTCTGAATGCCCAATATACAGAAAGTAAGGGGTGTCTGTAGACGCCTTAGATAGATCCGGACGAAAGCAAGCACTGTCAAAGGCGAGGGGAATCGGACTAATTTTATAAGCTTTAATGCCAAAATAGTCGACCAGATCGTTTGCCGTAGACTGGCTGTTGCAAATGATGTGTTCGGCCTGATGCAAAACCCAAGGCGCCCAATGCCGATAGTAAAGTGTCCGGGGTCCGAAGCGTTTAGGGAATCGCAGGGGAATCAGATCATGAATCGTCACAATAAAGCGACTTCCGGTTGCGATCGGAGCCTCTGGCAAAGGTGAAAAAATCAACTTCGCCTTCAGCTGTTTGAAGAGTTTAGGCAATTTAAATTGAACCCAATACAATCGTCTTAATCTGCCTTGTATGCCGGCTTCTGGTGTTAACTTTGGCGGAATTGGCAGGCAAGTATATCCTGAAATGGGTGAAGAGATGAGTAATATCGGATGCAGTGATCTCAAATGCGGTAAAAGACTCAATGCGTAGTTGCTAATCCCTGTAGGTTTATCAATCAAACAGGAGAGATTGATCAGCAAATCACTTGCGATCGACTCATCTCGTTTAGGCAATTCAATCAAACTGCTTAAGTTTCCATTTCCTTTTTAATAGGGGCAAGATACTTTCGATAGGCGCGTACGATACTATCTAACCCTAGACTCTCTAAAGACTTACGGGATAAAGTCTTAATCACCATTCTGACAAAGCGAATATAACTGCTAACCCTACCCTGATTGTGTAGAATCCTGGCCTGCATTATCTCATAATAATTCAACCACCATTTATGGTCAGACATTCCTCCTAATCGAATATTAGTTATAACTTTATCTATATATCTAAACTCAGCGTCTTTGAGCTTTGCCCGCAAATACCACTCATAGTCATTACCATTTTGAAAATTCAGATTGAATAAACCGATCTCTTCATACAACTTTCGAGGTACAAAAGCAGCCAGATGGTTAATATTAATATTCTCTGTCGTATCATCTAGTGCAGCCACAACATACTGAGGCTGTAAATCTTCAGTCCAGTAATGAAATTTGCCATGGATAACAGCTTCCCTATCTTCTAGATGAGCCTTTACAACAGTCTCAAGAGCTCCATCCGCATACCAGTCACCGGCGCTAACCATTCCAATTAAATCCCCAGTTGCTAAGGCAATCCCCTTATTCATGGCGTCACTGGTATTCAAATCAACGCTACTGATCCAGCAATCAATCACATCATCATATTTTTTGATAATGTTCAGGGTTGTATCGGTAGAGTCGCCATCTACCAGAATGTATTCTATTGAGCTGTAAGTCTGATTAATTACGTTTTGAATGGTACTTTCTAACGTGCTTTCTTGATTACGAACGATGGTAATAATACTGACCAAAGGACGATCTGAATGCAATAGCTTCTCTTTCTCAGCGCCAGCTCTGCATCCACCTTGTGCAAAATCTGAATCAGCAAGTTGGTTTTTGTAAATCTGGAGTATCGGTATAGCCACAACTAATTTTTCCCAAGCATCTTTTTCAGCTTATTCTTAAATGCCCACTTCAGCTTGAACCAAGCTGTTCGCAGCTTCCAAAAAGTGCTTTCTTCCATAAATTGAATCTGGGCAGATAGCTCTTCTCGTGTGGTTCTCTGATCCAAAGTCAAAGAGGTAATCTCCCCTTCAGAAGCTCTAATCCTAAGCCAAAAATTTCGCAATTTCCAAAATTTGCTTGTTTTCATAGATTGAATCCTGGCAAATAGAATTGCTCGGGTGGTTGCTTTCTCTACCGGAAAAGGGACAATGTCTTCTTCATAGGCGTTAAATAGAATATTAAAGATAAACTTTGCTTTAGACATCACCAAAAATCGAGAAGATTGAAACACCTGAGAAATCATTTTCTTCTTCAGAGAAATGTTTCTGAGCGGTGAAAAAATATCCTCTTGGCATAGTTTCAAAGGAGCGTCAGGGAAATTCTCAATAGACTTTAAATTTTGTCTGATTTTCTCAAAATTGGAATTTTCTTTTCCCTGATTAGACAAGGGCACCAGCACCTTAAACTTCTCGTCTTGCATCAAATCCAGGGTATTCAAAAATAGCGTTGACCCATCAGATAATTCTAAAAGAAGTTTTCTCGCTTTTTCAAGCGCAGTGACATTTTTCTTTTTCTCCATCAGGAATTTTGCATAGGTATATTTGAAATATGGAAAATTTGGATCGTATTTGATGGCCTTTCTAAAATAGGAATTCTGATTAGAATACAGTGCCTTGTAATAGTTGAGGGATGCCAGAATTAATTTCACTAACTCAGGCTCCAAAGGTTTATCCAACGTAAAACACTGAGTTGAGAGGTCAAAATACCGTCGATAGTTAAAATAAGTCGGGCAAAAGTCCCAAGGAAAAACATCATCTAAGGGGGATATTTCCCAACTAGTAGTGTACTGTTGGATGGTTTTGTCCAATAACCGCAACACCTTAGAAACCTCTTTGGGCGCCCCAAAGTGTAATACGACACGGATGAGATTAAATCTAAGAACTAATGAATTCGGAAATTTAGCTATCCCTGCATTACAAACTTTTATTACTGAAGTTAGCCACAGATGTTGTTTGCCTATGGGGCCTGTTAAGGACCTATGATAGTTTGCCAGGACAACCTCCCGCACCCAATCGATATAGGTACGACTGGAAGCCTGTTTGCTCTCCAAGCTAGATTGAAGTCGCTCCTGACTTTTAACACACATTTCTTTGAGCACTGGGCTCTCAGTAAAATCATAGCTAGGGAGCCAGCCTTTCTGCAGTACGACTCGCTTCTGAATTAA
>JAKSDM010000379.1 GCA_022360135.1 Pseudanabaenales cyanobacterium
CCCTTCGTTCGCGCTCAGTTGTTCGACGTGGAGCGTCCCCTGGCGGAACAGGGTGTTGCTGAGGGGCGATACGACTTTGTGATCGCTAGCAACGTGCTGCACGCCACCCGAAACATTAGGCGCACCGTGAGTCATGCCCGGGCGGCCCTGCGGCCGAACGGGATCTTATTGATCAACGAAATCAGCCGCAAATCACTGCTGGGGCATGTCACCTTCGGTCTGCTGGACGGCTGGTGGCTGAATGAGGACGACGCGTTGCGGATTCCCGGTTCGCCAGCCCTTTATCCCGAGACTTGGGAAAAGGTTTTGCAGGAGGAGGGATTCGCATCAGTGGTCTTTCCCTGTGTGGAATCACATGAACTAGGGCAGCAGGTCTTGGCCGCTTCCAGGGAAGCGGTTCAGAATCGGCCCGAGGGCAAACAGTTCCTGGCTTTCCGCGAAGAATGGTTGGCTGTCCCGCTAGAGGCCGCGTCGAACGCCTGGACGCAAAGAATTGATGCCGTCAAGGATCACGACGTAGTGGTTATCAGTGCAGAGGCGCAGGAAGCGGATCCCTTCAGGCGGGTTTGCGAGACCATTGCGAGGCTCTCCGAACATCAGGGAAACACTTGGGCAGTGAGGCATCTACCACTCGCCGCCAATGGACTGGCCGAAAACCTGCTTGCGGTTGATCGAAGGGATATCGCCCGGCCGCTAACCGTCTTTATGTGCGTTCCCCCGATCACTGGCGATGGGATCAGTCAGCTCGGTCTGGTTTTCGCCAGCGTACAGTCCGTGATGCGAGCCGTACCTGCCAGGTCTACACGTTTCTATTGCTGTTATGAGGAACCCGCCTCCGGGCGATGGTTGTACGGGGAGGCGCTGGCGGGATTATTCAAGTCGGCGATGGCAGAGTCGGTCAACCACCGCTATCGGGCGGTGTCCCATGACTCCGCGTCAGCTGCGGACGGACGGACAGCCTTGAGAGTGGTCCAGGAATGGCTGTGCGATGAAACGTTGGAGCTTCCGGTTGCCATGGTTCCGATGATCCGTTACGAACAAGGTCAACGGTATGAATTGCGGGCGGCTGAATCGATGTCTCCCATAGATTTGAACGGTCTCAACGTGTTTCGGCAGGGAGCCACATACCTGATGGCTGGCGCACTCGGACCCACCGGGCTGCAGGTATGCGAAGAATTGGGACGCCGTTATCAGGCGCAGTTAGTGATCTTTTCCCGGCGCGGGGAAAGTCAGGTAGAGGAGGCGTTGAGCCGGATCAGGGCTGCTGGAGCCGCTGTGATCTATCGATCCGTTGATATCGTAGACCGGACTGCCCTGCGAGAGGCGATGCAGTCGGTCAAAGCGGCGGGGGTGACGCTCAATGGTGTGATCCACATGGCGCGTCGAGTTGCCGACGCCCCGATCGTTCAGAAGGATTTCCGTGACTTTAGCGAAGTGATGGCCGCTAAAGTCACGGGCGGGTTGAACATCGATGCGGTCACCGCCAGCGAGCCTTTGGAATGTTTTCTTATGTATTCCTCAATGGCGGCTTTTGGCATCCAGGGTTCCCCGGATTACGCCTTCTCCGCGGCTTATCAAAACGCCCTGGCGCGGTTTCGAGACCAACAAGTCGAACAAGGGCGGCGTTCGGGGCGAACACGGTCCATCTGCTGGGGACAGTGGGTTGTGGATGGCGCTGTGCCTCCGGATCAGTTGCCCGGACGGCTGGAACGCTTGCGTCGCATGGGTATGGATTTCATTGACGCGCCGTCCGCGATTCCCCTCATGGAGGCTTCTGTCAGGAACGACACCCGTGTGACGGGGTTCATGGCAGTTACCGATCAGGGACGGGTGCGGCGCGCACTTGGACTGGATTCGGAGCTGGACAGCTATGCTGTCGAAGATGCGATCGCAAACGCGCTCAGCGCTTATGAACGACAGGAATGGGCCGATGTGGATCTGGCTCGGTTCTTGGATTCCGTTGCCGACCAGGATCTGACCGAATCCATCCAACATGAAATCATTCGGGTGATCGGCGCTGCCGATTCGCTGCCTGCTAGAAAAAGACGCAACGAAAACGGGAATAGCAATGGCCAAGGCTCTCGCATTGATAACGGGAAGCCGTCCGCCAACGGTGCGGTTCAAGCCGCAATCGTAACCAAGGCGACGCCCGGAGAATCAGATCCCGTGCGCGCGGGCATTTTGGCCAGTATCAAGAAGACGCTGAAGATTCCGGAGAGCGAATTGGATTGGAGCCATCCGCTCCAGGATTATGGATTAGACTCGATCATCGCCATGCAACTAGCCACCACGCTGGAGAAGCATTTGAAACGTCCAGTGCAGCCCCGATGGCTGATTGAGCATCCGACGCTGAATCTTTTGATGGAAAAGCTGAACAGGGACGTGAAAGACGACCGATCAAATTAATTACGCGGCAGACGGACAACCGGTTTCAACAGGGAAGAAGCAAACCGTCTGGTTCGAACGATTGTGACGATCATAACGAAGCCAAGCAGATACCAGGCATATTGGTGGATGGGTGGAACCGAATCGAGCCAATAAGTGAACCAGTAGTCTGCCGGGTGAAAAGAGCCCACGATAGCGTGATGGTGCTGATAGAGATAGATCCAAGCAAGAAGAATCAGAAAAAGCCACATGGCGAGGGCGATACTTTGGAACACCATGGCCGCCAGGCGAGATTCGAGCGAGACTTGCCCTTCAAACTGAAACGCCTGTCTGGTCAGCACAG
>JAKSDM010000874.1 GCA_022360135.1 Pseudanabaenales cyanobacterium
ACTCCCCATTCCCGGTAAGCTAAAAGCTGATCGCTAACAGCAAATGGCTAACCGTGACAAATTTTCTTCGAGGGACGAATCTCTACCTGATTGGCATGATGGGGGCTGGCAAAACCACAGTGGGTGGCTTATTGGCCTCTGAGTTGGATTATCGCTTTTGGGACACCGATGAATTGATTGAACAGATGGCTAAAACGACGATTAACCAGATTTTTGCTGAGCAAGGGGAGGCTGTTTTTCGCCAGCTCGAAACCCAAGTGCTCAGTGAGTTGTCCGCCTATACGCGATTGGTGGTCGCCACTGGCGGCGGCATAGTTTTGAAGCGCCAGAATTGGAGCCATTTGCACCACGGTATTGTCGTTTGGCTGGATGTGTCCGCCGATCAACTCCAGGCCCGTTTGCAGGGAGATACCAGTCGGCCCTTACTCGATACGGATAATCTAGGCGCTAAGTTGGAGACTCTGTTGGAACAACGACAGCACCTGTATGCTCAAGCGGATGTGCGAGTAACGGTTACCCCTGAGGAAACACCAATTGCGATCGCCAATCGCACCTTAACTGAACTGAGTCAGGTGATTAAATCTGACTCAGCCCCACCCCCAGTGCATGACTGATACACTACTTTCAAATTCAAACCATAGGGCTCAGCGATCCATGCTTAATGAAAGTGATTACTTTCGAGAAACGGAAGCCACGCGGGTGAAGGTTTTGAGTGAGGCCCTGCCGTACATCCAGCAATTTCGAGGGCGCACGGTGGTGGTTAAGTATGGAGGGGCCGCCATGAAGGACAGCAAACTCAAGACCAAAGTGGTTCGAGACATTGTATTTATGTCCTGTGTCGGCATTCGCCCGGTGGTGGTGCATGGCGGCGGACCGGAAATTAACACTTGGCTAGGCAAGTTGGGAATTGAAACCCAATTTAAGAATGGGTTGCGGGTGACGGACGCGCCCACCATGGATGTGGTGGAGATGGTGTTGGTGGGTCGGGTCAATAAGGAACTGGTTTCCCTGATTAATCAAGCTGGGGGGGCCGCCGTCGGCCTCTGCGGTAAAGACGGAAATCTGATCACCGCCCGTCATCAAGGCGCTGAGGGGGTGGGTTTTGTGGGAGAAGTCAGCAATATCAGTCCGGGTATTCTCAACTCGCTGGTGGCGGCGGGGTATGTTCCGGTGGTCTCCAGTGTGGCGGCGGATGAAACCGGACAGGCTTATAACATCAATGCGGATACTGTCGCCGGGGAAATTGCAGCGGCCATCGGAGCTGAAAAGCTCATCTTACTCACGGATACCTCCGGTATTTTGCGAGACTACCATGATCCCTCCACCCTGATTGAAAAGCTGGATATTCAGCAGGCGCGGGAGTTAATCGAGCAGGGCGTTGTCGCTGGGGGGATGATTCCCAAGGTGAATTGCTGTGTGCGATCGCTAGCCCAAGGGGTTCGCACCGCCACCATCCTCGATGGCCGCATTCCCCATTCCCTGCTGCTGGAAATTTTTACTGACTCCGGCATTGGCTCGATGATTGTGGCCTCTGAGTTTAGTGC
>JAKSDM010000107.1 GCA_022360135.1 Pseudanabaenales cyanobacterium
AAAATTGAAGCCTTATATCCATAGAGCCCGATATGCCGGAAATAAGGGCAGCATGATGCGAGATTGGGTTGCCGCACAAAGGGAATCATCAACTTGGAGAAGTAAAGCGCTTGATGGGCGTGATCAAACGTGACCAATGTGCCGCTAGCAGGAGTTGTCTGTTTGGCCTGACCCAAGCTGGTTGCTTGCTCCCAGGTGAGGCGCACTGCAGGGGTGGCCATAGCCAAGTCTGGATGGTCAGAGAAAGCGTCCACCAGCGCTTGTAAAATCCAAGGCGGGGTGAGAACGGCATCGCCTTGCAGATTAATGATTACATCCGGGGGGGCGTCGAACTGGCTGATTAAAGCATGGCACCGTTCCGTTCCGTTGCGACAGGACTCTGGCGTTAGAAGAGCCTTAGCGCCAAACTCTTCTGCATGATCGATAATGCGTGAATCTTCGGTAGTGATATAAACCTGATCGACTCGTTCTATCGCTTTAGCAATACGCCAAATTCTCTCCAGCATACTTTTTCCGGCAATCATGTGGAGCGGTTTGCCAGGAAAGCGGGTGGAGCCATAACGGGCAGGGATGATAATGATCGTGTTCATGGCGACACAGCCTAGTTAATTCATTTCTTCAATTTATTTTTCCCCTGCTTAGCCTTCGGTTGCCGTCGTTTGAGCGATCGCAATCGCTCTCGCAAGTAGCCTAGATTTTGCTCCTCGCCCCCATAGCGCCAGCGGACATAGGCGTGGCAGATTTCATGCACCACTTGAGAGTGACGAAATCCAGGCTGGGTGTAGAGCTGCTGAGCAAACTCCAGCGGGGTCTGGGTAGTGGACTTGGGAAATCCTTGCTGGGATAGCCAACCCAACATCCGCTGATACAGCCCTTCCATCGGCGGCAGCTGACTGAGCCAGCGCTGATGACGCCATGCGCTCAAGCTGGTCCACCCTAGCCAGCCGAGGAATCCCAAACCAGTTAAATAAGCAGCGCCTAAGATGGCTCCGACCCAACCCCGGCTGAATAAGTGAGACGTCCAAGCAGCCAGTCGGCTTAGAAACGCCGTCAGCCATCGGAAAAAGCCATCCAAAAATCCAGCAACGGGAGAGGGCGCCCAGCCAGCCAACCAATTCCAAAACTGCCGAAGCACACCAAAGGTTTGAGATTCAGAGACAGAGGGGGGAAGCACTTCATGGCCTGGAATTGGATCGAACGCAAACCATCCATATTTGGGAAAATACACTTCCGTCATCGCATAGGCGTCGGTATTACGCACGACATAGAACCCCGTAAAAGGATTGAACTGGCCGGGGCCGAAACCTACTTCTAACCGCGCCGGAATCCCGATAGAGCGAAGCATTACAGTCAACACCGTAGAAAAGTGATCGGGATATCCACCTTGGTGCTTAAACAGGAAAGCTTCGACCAAATCTTCTCCCTCCTCTAAAAAGGGCAGCTCAGGCTGAATCGCGTAATTCTGTTTCAGGGCTTGGGCCAGAAAGAGGGCTTTTTCGTAGGGATTGACGATGGGTTTGGCGGACTTCGCCAGCAATTCTTCTGCCTGCTGGCGAACTCGTTCTTCAATTTCAGGCGGGATTTGCAGATAGAGGTCTCGAACTGTTTGGGCGTAGTCTGTGGGCGCTTTCCCCAGCGCTGTGCGATCGCGCAGGGAGACCTGTGAAACTACGGTATAGGTCAGGTCTTCTGTGAGCCCTACCGGAGATCGTAGAGCCCCCTCTAAACCGATGGCGATTTCCTGAGTGGGGAAATAGATTGATTTTGCTTCATAAAGAGCTGGGATCAAATTAGGCAAGTCGGAAACCATCGTATAGGTTTGAATAATCTCACGCTTGCGGCCCAGTCGCGGGGTCCGGGGTAGGAAAAATTCGTAGGAGAGGAATGATCGTTTGACTACCTGAGAGTCTTCGTTTCGAGAGATTTCCCAGCCTTGGCCAGTGTAGCGGTCAAAGGCCAAAACTCGCCAGAATCCCTCAGCCTGCGATCGCACCCGCATTACCACTTTAGGCGTGAGGCTTCCCCGCAGATTCTGATTCATCCGCTGGTTGAAGCCGTAGTAGAAAGTTTTATCTAGTTGTCCAGGTCCCTGATTATTCGCCTGTCCGGTTAATCCACCCAGTCCTGTCTCCTGATCGGCAGCTGTGGCGTTGTCTGCCCCCCTCCGGACATAGCCTGGATTGACAATGGTGCGACCGTCAAATGAGCCTTCGAATTCAATGTTTGAACTCACTGGAAATGTCCGGATCTGGTAGCCCGGTAAACGCGGTAGAAAGGCAAAAATAATCAGTCCCAGCCCTAGCGTGATTAGCATC
The DNA here is from genome assembly GCA_022360135.1 of Pseudanabaenales cyanobacterium. Taxonomy (GTDB): domain Bacteria; phylum Cyanobacteriota; class Cyanobacteriia; order Phormidesmidales; family Phormidesmidaceae; genus JAKSDM01. The sequence continues at coordinate 2,316 of JAKSDM010000107.1, forward strand.
ACCCAGCCCAAACGGCGGGGAGCCAGGTCGGTGACCACGCCTTTCCAACTCTGGACAAGCAATCCTAGACGAGAGCGGTAGTCCAGCACTAGGACCGGCAGGGCGATCGCGAAAAATAACAGTAGCAGCGGCCCAAACACCAGGGTTTGACTGACCGTTCCCGCCACTCCAATCAGAATTAGGCCAATCATGATCGAGTAGCCGAGGTCTTTGCGGCGAGGCAAGTCGAAGCTGTGAAGCACTTGCAACTGAATCAGCAACCCTGCCAGAATCAAGCGAGTATCGCCCGGTTCATCCAGCAACCGGACAAAAAAAATCGCCATCGCCACTAGCATGCCGATGGCGATACAAAACTTAACTGCGATATTGTGATGGCGACGACGATACCAGCTCCAAGCGGCCCCCAATCCACTTAAAGGAATCGCCAGTAGATTCACAACTGGCGTCTCGGAGATATCCGCCGCCGCGACAACGATGGCGCAAATGCCCACCGTTACCAACAGCTGTACTAATATCCGCAGCAAGACGGAATCTTCTGGTTTTTGTAAGGGAGCGGCGGCCAGTCGATTTTGGAACTTTCTGAACAGAACTCTCGTCTTTTTAGAAGAAGAGGTCATTAAGGTTTGCCCCGATCGCACTCGACAGACCTTATCCTAGCGTTTCTGTTTGCTCCATTGGGCAAATCACAAACTGAAGCGGGTGTTGCTGTTCAGCTCCCTCCAGCCCAACTTCCAGGGGATAAATTTGATTCAACTCGGGCTGCATCAGGTTTACATTCAGCCATCCAGGCTGGGAGCGTTCAGTCAAAGTTTGTACGCCTGCTGCCTGGAGTTTGAGATGACCGCCACAGGGCAGTTGAGCCTGAACTGTAATCGATTCGGTTTGATAGATTACTTCCAGCTTCAGTAGCCCGTTAGCGGTTAGCCACTCCCGCTCCAAACGAGGTTGCTGAGGCGATACATTTAAGGTCAGGGATGACATAATTTCCTGAGCCGCCAGCATAGAGAGGGCGATCTTCTGAACCGGATTGGCAGTTTCGTAACCCTCAGGAAGTTTGACCAATTCTGGAGCAGAACGGTAGGCATATTTGTCAGAGGTGTATCCACTGGTGGTGATGATCCGGGCAATCTCACCTAAGGCTTGCGGTTGATCGGGGAACAACTCCTCGGTTACCTTCACCAGTTTGACACCCTGTTTTAAAGAGGTCTGAACAATTGTCTGACATTGCTCTAGTAAGCTAGCCAACACTGAATCAGGTAGAGTAATCGGTAAGCTCAGCGATCGCAACTGCGCCATCCAAATCGGCAAGGCGGTAGACTCTGCTGCAGCCAAAGTAGGATAGTCAATCGGATATTCTTGAATCTCTGTTTCCCAGGGAAACAGCGGCGGACGACTTGCAATTTCGGTTTGAAGTCGGCGTTTTAATAAAGCTTGAAAACGGTCTTGCACAGCGGGTATATCTCCCAATTCAAATAATGAAAATGACTCAGAGAGATTCTGGGATTGGCTTACCTCTGGGAGCGGAGAGCTAACTTCTTCAGAATCCAGAGGATCCCTGGTCTCAAATGACAAAGTATCAGGACCGGCCTGATGGCTCGATTTCAGGCTGCTGCCCCCTTCAACGTGATCCCCTGATGGCGAAGAGGCAGTTGGGCTAGGATCCTGCAAGAGCCCAAGTAATAGGCTCCGAATTAGGTATGTGTCTCTATTCATAGGTTGATACCCCCAGTCCGGACACTTTAGAGATTTCGGATTTCCCAAGCCTGCTCTAACAATTTAGACCATTGCTTCTGGAGTTGGTTTGGAGTACATCCCAGGGCTTGGGCAATTTCTGTTTCGGCTAAACCCTGCTGTTTGAACTGTAGAAGTTTAACTTGTTTCTGGCTGATAGACTCTTGCAGATGATCCCACTGCTGGGGCGTCAGCCCTAGATTGTGTTCGAGATCAGCTTCTAACCACTCATGGACGAGTTCCCAATGGTGAGATAAGGAAAATCGAATCAGGTGATACTTAAAGCGCTGCTGCAAATAGTCTCGCTGCCGGGGAGTCAGCCCCAAAATCTGCTCAATTTCGCTGGTCGGTAAATCCAGCAGCCGCAATGTAAAGTAATCCGCACAATCCTCTTGGTTCTTCTCTTTAAGGTAGGTCAGTAAGGCTTCAATCACCTTGCTCCGTAAAGCATCTTCAGGGATTTCCGTTCCCTGAGACACCATCTGTTGCCTCATCAGTTGAGTTGGGGAAGGACTCCAGGTTTGATCCCCATCACCGGAGGCCCCTTCAGTGGTTTGTTCAATATCTACCGCTGTCTCAGGCGGTTGCTGTTTAGAGAAGGTTTGGGCTCGCAGGATAATCAGCTGTTGGTTACGACGGCCCGGTAAAGGGATCCGACGCTTGGCGTAGCGCTCTGTGAAAGCCATGTACTCTGCTAGTTCTAGTAGAGTTCTGGGTTGATAGGTTTCAGTCAGCTGATTTTCCCGCCGGAAGGCATTGAGCGATTCAACATAAAATCCCTGCAAAAAGTCCTCAATCAAGTTCAGACGAGCCTGATAGCTGGCCTGGACCTGAGGGGGTGTGATGTAACGATAAACAATGGCGCTGAGAGTGCTATGGAGATCAACCCGGCCTCGATGAGAACCCAGCTTATAGTACTTAAGGCATTGAGTCAGTCGATGCTTACCCAAAGAGGTCGCCCAAGCCTCAATTTCTCCAGAGTCTTGGATGCGCTTACTCTCTGAACAAATACGATTGACCTCCTGGCTGAGACGCTCTGCCAATTGGCGACAATTCGGCTCAGAAGATCGGGTTCCTTGCCTAAGCTCCTTAAATAGTCGCTGAAAAAGTGCTTCCACGTTTTGGAAGATTCCCGCCCCGATGGTTGTGCGATCTGATCCTTAAAACCCTAGCACAACAATCCCTTATCCAGAAGAAATGGGTCTAGACTAGGGACGTTGGCGTCCTGATTGAACCCTGATTTGAAAATGGGAAATGGAAAATATAGAAAATCACAGACTGTTAGCCAGTCTGATGTCAGCCGTTGTTTGTGAAAAGCTAGGGTTTATACCTGAATAGAGCATTCTGTTTGTGATCAACTCAATTGATACAGATAGATAGGAATCGATACACCCAGATACCAAGTTAGATATTTGGCGACACTAAAGCAAGATGATTACTAATCAACAAATTTAGACGCTGATTCAGGAAGCCGCCAACCATGGAATTACCGGACAAGCTCAATAGGCGGCTGCGCCCGCTTTGAAAGCGATCGCTATCCAACTTAAGCGCTTCTCAATTAGCTTCTCAATTATTATATTTTACAAATCTTAGGCTGAGGGTGGGTATTACCCCCCCCCCTCAGCAACTTAGCAGCATTGAGCGATTCAACATCCAGAAGAAATGCGTCTAGACTAGGGACGTTAGCGCCCGGATTGAAAAATGGACTGGCAAAAAAGAAATACAAAAACAGGGATATAGACCAAGAATAGGTTTGCACGCCAGCTGGAATAAGCTATCGTTTGTCAAAAGTTATTGCGGTTTTCATCTGCACTGACTACCTCCTACCCCCCATACCTTGTCTTTACTGAGA
>JAKSDM010000004.1 GCA_022360135.1 Pseudanabaenales cyanobacterium
AAAACCAACCCCTGCACTCAAAATTAACACAACTACCGCTACAGTGAGCGCCAACCCAAGGCCCGCAAAGCCTTTGGCAAATCCCCAAATCAGAATAGCGATCAAGATCAAGCTGCTCCCAGGTAAGGCGGGTACAAAGGCGCCAACCGAGCCAATCAGCATGACAACGACCAGTATCCAGTAGAGAATGATTAGGTTCATTGGCGCTTCTAAGCAACTAGACGCACATCAGCTTACCCTGATTTCTTTGATGAATTCTATTGATATAAACATCTACTATGATACGAAGCAATAAGAATCATAGCCATCTTCGCTGACCAAAGTTTCAATAGCTTGCCTGAATTGGCGCCGCCAGCAACGCACCTAGTTTAGCCTCATCCATAACCGGCTAAGGCTAAGCGCCACTGCTCAATCCCTGGGATTTCTCAACTGGATATCACCCTTGATTCAATCATCTCTGCCCGAGAGTCACTTCCCTGATTGAGACGTTGTTGTCTGAGGCTGAACCCCTTCCAGCCGATAACAACAATTTGCATAATTAGCAGCCCAATATTGACAGCTACGAGTAAACGGATATAGCTTTTTGAAGCAATGCGTTGTTGTGGCCAGGTGGGGCCCTTAGCTAGGCGACGCAAAATTTCCTGGGCGTTGAGGGGGCGTTGACCTGGAAAAGGGGCCATCAGGTCATCAATCAAGTTAGCCAACCAGGGCAAGATTTGAGGCGCATGGTCTCGCCAATTAAGGCGGCCGGTTTGGTTGTCTTCGTCAAAGTCAACCGGGTGTTTGCCGGTCAGCAAATAGACGAAAGAGCGGCCCAGGGCGTAGAAATCAGATTGTGGAACCGCCTTGCCGTTAATCTGCTCCAATGGTGTATAGCCAGGGGAAACAATACTTGTGACATCACGTCTACCCCCGATTTTTGCCAGATAAGTGTTGGTTACCTGTCTAACTGTGCCGAAATCGATCAGCGCCAGTTGGCCATTGGGCCTGAGCATGATGTTGGACAATTTAATATCCCGGTGGAAAAGCTCGTTTCGATGGACCTGGTCGAGAATCTCCGCCAACTGCCCCAGCCATTTAAGAGCAAGGGCTTGATCGATCGCGCCTCGTTTCTCCATCCATTGCTCCAGATTTTCCCCGGTAATCTTTTCCATCACCAGGCAGTGTATCTCAGGTCCGTTATTTAGGGCAAAGAGAAAGTAGCCATCGGATTCAACCTGAGGAATTCCCAGATGTTGAAGCTGCTGTAGGGTTTTCACCTCCCGCTCAAACAGAGGCAATAGCCTAGGGTTTTTCAGTATTTTCAACACCTTTGAAACGCCTTGGTCATCAACCTCAAAAATTTCTGTGTGCCCCCATTCATCCAGCTCACGAAGGGGACGAATCAGTCGATAGCGCCCCTGGATCAAGAGCGGCGTAGTGCAAGCCTGACAGTGTTCCAGCGGGTCTGGATTACAACGGGCTGAGCATTTGGGGTTGATACAGTAGCTCACACTCAGTTCTCTTAGGTATCCCGTTTCAAGCGGTAGAGCACATATTCCATGACAACGGGGCGTAGTGTAAAGCCTGCTGCGCTTTTCTCAATGAGGGAACGCCTCACCAACGACCCTAACGCCTGTAATATCTCTGGAGACAATAGCTGCTGCAGTTTGCTAATTCCTAGAGGCTCCTGTTCCTTAGCCAGTTGATAGAGCACTTCTTTTTCTGAATCTGAGAGCCGTTCAAATTGCTGCTCAATCAAGTAGCTAACATCACTGGTAATTAAAGTCAGCCGCTGCTTAAAAAAGTCAATCACATTGCCATTAAAGATGTCTCGGATGGTTGTCGCTACAATTTTCAAAACCAAGGGATTTCCTCGATAAATACGGATTAACTGCCCCCATTGGTTTTCTCCAGAGAGCTTTTCTTCTTTGAGGATCTCTCTTGCCGTTTCTCCTAGCCCTTCTAACTCAATCGAGCGAACAGGACGATTGGGACCCGCTAGCATCACCACCTCCTTGGGGGGTTCTCGACTGGTTAGCAATAGACAGCTTTGGTGCTGTTCTTCCCCGAGCCGTCTCAACAACTCTCCATAGTTCTCATAACCTGCTCGATAATGCCCGACAAAATCTCCTCGACGCAAAATAGTATCGAGATTGTCGAGCACGATCAGGCAGCTGTGATCACGGAGATATTGAGTCAGGGCGGAAATTTTGTCATGCAAAGGGGTCGGGAGTGTCGCTGGGGAGGCGCCTAATTGCTGCAACCAGTCGATCAAGACGGTTTCTAAAGGCGGTTCGTGTCGGAGGGATTGCCAAATCAGACAATCAAATTGGGATTGGATCTGTTCGGCCAACCGCACACTCAAGGTCGTTTTACCAATGCCACCGGGTCCTAAGAGGGCGATTAACCGGCAGATCTGCGTTTTTGCCTGATTCAGCGATTCGCCTCTAATCCAATGTTGGAGTTTCCCAAGCTCCTCTTGTCTGCCATAAAAGACCGAAACATCCGGAGCTTGACTCCAGTTGATTTCGGTTTTTGAGGCTTGATATCCAGCGGCCGCTAACCAGCTAGCCACATCTCTCCAACTTTCTAAAGCGTTATGCGATCGCCCTGTTAAAGTCTCAACGTAGCGGTACAGGGTCTGACACAAGGCGACTTCAACCGTCCTGGGTTGCTTGAACTGCTGCTTAGCAATTTCGGCTGGGCTAAACCCACATAATAATCCTCGGAGACGTTCTTTTTCGGTAGGTGTTAGCCCCGGCTTTGTGTGGGGCGCAACTTGATGTTTGGCCTCCGCAAGTTCTGCATACAGTCTTTCTAGGTTCCAATCACTTCTGGCTTCGGCGAATAGTGCTTGGTTTGGTTCCATTCCAACGATGAAGATGGGATATCTGCTATAGATCCTAACCGACTGATCACGAAGTTATTCAGATCCTAACTTACTTCATAACGTTCGTTATACCCCTACTAGCGTTTAATTCCATTAAATTATTAGCATTCTCAAAGATACACATTTTTCTTGAAAAAGCCGACAACGCCTATTTGCCTAGAAGCCAAACACTGATTCAGCAACCACGAAAATAAATTCAAATTTCAACCACGAATATCCTTCATAATGGAGTTTCCCAGATGAATCTTGCACCTATTTTGGAAATGTCAGAATTTTCATCTTTTTTGTCAGTTAAAGACACTGCCAGGGTGGAAAAAACCATTACACCTGGTTGCGGTGGACGAGTCTACTTTCAAGCGACCTATTGGCCTGCCCGGTTCTATCAATCTGATTGTCAGTTGACAGTGCTGCCGGGTGATCTGGTGACAATTGTTGGTAGACAGGGACTCACATTACTGGTCAAGCCAAAGGTAGCCAATTCATGATGTTAGAGTCAACTATCGAGTACTGACAGATCCTTCGATCAGGAACCATAGAAATGAAACTAGGAGAAATTTTGGTTCGCCAAGGACTCCTTTCCCAATCGCAACTAGAACACTGTATTATCGTCCAATCTTCAACCAGCCAAAAATTGGGAGAACTATTGGTGGGCCATGGGTTGATTGACTATCGAGCCTTAGAACAAGCGCTTGCCGAACAAAACTGACGCAGTAATGGCTTTTGGGTGATTGATTAACGAAATCATCTGCCTTTTGCCAGAATTTTAATTGCTGTAACAGCCGATTTTTTGCCAGTAATCAAGCGGAAGGATAGCCCTATTGATGCGTTAATAGATGTGAAGGCTTGTTCACCATGTCCCAAAGAATGTCTCAAACCAATAGAAATGAAACTGCAAAGCTCTTCCTGTCCCTACTCATCACCTTAGGGTTAGTTGGCGCTGGCGGATGGTGGCTTTTCAAGCAAAATCCGATGGGAATCCCCGATGCCACCCGCTTAACCCAGACAACCCAGCAGACTCAGAAGCAACTGAGCGCAGGGGAGCGGGGTTTAATTCCTAGCGAAACTTCTCAGCAGAAGCAAATGGGGATTGAGGCGATCGCCGCCGGTAATTATCCTCAAGCCGTGATCAACTTGGAGGCGGCGCTTCAGGCTAATCGGAATGATCCAGAAGCGCTGATATATCTGAATAATGCCCGCATTGGCGAGCAATCCGCCTATAAGATCGCCGTCTCTGTCCCCATTAGTACTTCTGTAAACCCGGCATTGGAGATATTACGGGGGATAGCCCAGGCGCAAGCTGAAATCAATCAGGCTAATGGCGTTCAAGGCGTCCCACTCCAGATGGTGATCGCGGATGATCAAAACGATGCAGGGGCGGCTCAGCAAGTGGCGAAAGCTTTGGTGGACGATCCGGAGGTGTTAGCGGTAATTGGACATTTTAGCAGCGGCGTCACCCTGGCGACTGAGCCGGTATACAGTCAGGGTAAACTGACGCTGATTTCACCCACGAGCACCTCTGTGAAAATCTCTGGAGTGAGTGAGTATGTGTTTCGTACTGTACCGAGCGATCGCTTTGCCGCTTCAGCCCTAGCCCGCTATATGCTGGAGGACTTGCAAAAGCAGAAAGCCGCTGTATTCTTTAATTCAGAAAGTGACTATAGCCAGTCCCTCAAGAACGAATTTACCACCGCCGTCTTTGGCGATGGCGGACAGGTGATCGCTGAATTTGACCTGGCCAGTCCCAGTTTCAGTGCGCTCGATACCGTGGAGCAGGTGCTTCAGCAAGAGGTTGAAGTGCTGATGTTGGCGGCCAATACC
>JAKSDM010001379.1 GCA_022360135.1 Pseudanabaenales cyanobacterium
TCGGGATCGGTCCCAATTCGACCCACGAGGGTAACGACATTCAAACTCATAGATGATATAAAGTCCCTGAATTAGACCTGTTTGGCTGATGATATCGAAAAACTCTCCTCAACGGGTCCGCTTTCCGAGGAATGAGGAACGGTAAATTAATCAGACTCTAACACTAGTTTATGAAAAGGATATCAAATGCTGGATTCGTTTCTCCTGAAATAAAACTCCCTTAAATTCCCTTCAAAGGTGAACTTGTAAACTGCCCTAGCCCTTTTTTTTAGAGAGGTAGAGAGATCAGATCTTATGTATAAATGAACCTCATGAATGAATCGCTTACGTTTGGAAAGTTTAAAGATTAAGCAATGCTGCACTGAAATGCTGCACTGAGAAATTTAGGAATTCGTTAAAATTCAATTTCAATTCTAAAAATCTTCAGATTAAGGAATTTGACAATTATTCACCGCTTAACGGCATAAAGAGCCAGGCAAGCAGGGATGAATTCAAAAAATATCCTCTTGGCAAAGTCTCTATGAACGACTAGACGGCGAGATAAAAAACATAATAAAATCCAGCATTGTGAATTTTGAGTTTCCAACACAACTGCTCATTTTGGGGGCACTGTAAGCTTGTGGGTTTCATTGAACGCTTCTCTTTCTCTCGGGGTATGGGTATTGATTTAGGTACTGCTAACACACTCGTTTACGTTTCGGGTAAGGGGGTTGTTCTGCAGGAACCTTCAGTGGTTGCAATGGACCAGAACACGAAGAAACCCCTAGCGGTAGGAGAAGACGCCAAGAAAATGCTGGGACGAACCCCAGGTGACGTTGTCGCCCTTCGCCCTCTGCGGGATGGCGTCATTGCCGACTTCGATACGGCTGAGCTGATGTTGAAGCATTTCATTCGCCAAGTCCATGAAGGCCGAACTTTGGTCAGGCCTCGAATCGTCATTGGGATTCCTAGCGGTGTTACCGGGGTAGAGCGGCGGGCCGTAATGGATGCCGCTGAACAAGCAGGGGCTGGCCCTGTCTATTTGATTGATGAACCCGTAGCGGCGGCGATTGGAGCGGGGCTCCCCGTTGCCGAACCGACTGGCAATATGATTATCGATATCGGCGGCGGTACAACTGAAGTGGCGGTTTTAAGTCTTCAGGGCACTGTTCTGAGTGAATCTGTTCGGGTGGCGGGCGATGAACTGAGTGAATCAATTTCCCAGTATATGAAGAAGGTGCATAATCTGGTAATTGGCGAACGCACAGCCGAAGAAATCAAAATTACAATTGGCTCGGCTTATCCCAGCCCAGAAGATGATGAAATTGGCATGGATGTGCGAGGCCTTCACTTGCTTTCAGGTTTACCCCGAACAGTCACGGTGAAAAACGCTGAAATTCGGGAAAGCATGTCCGAGCCATTGTCCGTCATTATTGAAGCGGTGAAGCGGACCCTAGAACGCACACCGCCAGAATTAGCCGCCGACATTATTGACCGAGGCATCATGTTAGCGGGTGGGGGCGGCCTGCTCAAAGGGCTCGATACGCTCATTAGTCATGAAACTGGAATTGTGGTGCATGTGGCTGCTGACCCGCTTAGCTGTGTTGTTTTAGGAACAGGTCGGGTTCTGGAAAACTTCAATCAACTGCCGCGTGTTTTTAGTGGTTATTCTCGAGGTCTCTGACATCCAAGCCCCTTATCCTTTTTAGATGTACTATACCCTGCGCCGTTGGTGGAATAGATACGCTCTGCAAGCTGGGTTAATTGCTCTAGCTGTTGGGGGAGCTTGGGCTGTTAAGCAGAGTCAGGGGGTGATCGTTTATGAGATTTATCAGTGGCTATCTCGTCCTTTTCAACCCGGTCTCACTCAAGTAGAGCAGATCGAGAATGCATACGTACTTGAACTACAGCAGCGTATCGTCGAGCTAGAAAACCAAAATCAAGTATTGAGGCGACAAATTGACTACAAAGCCGCCAACCCTCAATCGGAGACGATTGCAGCTGTGATTGGACGGAGCGCCGATCACTGGTGGCGGCAGGTTACTCTGGGGAAAGGGAGTCGTGATGGGATTGAGGTAGGATATGTTGTCACTGGTCCAGGCGGATTGGTGGGGAGAGTTGTGTATGTAACTCCCCACACTAGCCGAGTTCTGCTAATTAGTGATCCCACTAGTCGGGCTGGGGTCAAAATTAGTCGGAGTCGAGCCATGGGCTATATGCGTGGGCAATCCGCCAATCGTGTGGTGATGGAATTCTTTGATAAGTCACCTGATGTTAAGCATGGGGATGTAGTGATGACTTCTTCCTACAGTCGCTTATTCCCCAAAAATATTCCCATTGGACGGATTGAATCCCTTGATTTAACTAAGAGCCCTGCACCAGAGGCGGTGATCCAGCTATCCTCTCCGATTAGCGTCCTGGAGTGGGTGGCTGTTCATCCCTTCAACCCACTTGAAGATGTCGATGCTCCGCCAGCTCATCTTTTAGATCAGGAAGATTCACTGAACCCATGACTACTTTAAGGACTCCCGTCAATAGAATTCCTTACCGGCAGATGTTTTTGAACTGGTCTGTCACTGTCGGCTCAGTAGTACTCTGCCTGCTGATTCTACCTGTTCGATTACCGGGTATGGAGTTGTTAGGCGTGGCTCCAAACTGGCTATTGATTTGGGTTGTCGCTTGGAGCGTCAAGCGATCGCAGTTCCAGGGCGCGATCGCTGGATTAACTCTGGGTTTGCTGCAGGATGGGATGACTGCCCATCAGCCAACCCATACTTTGAGCCTGATTATCGTCGGGCTGTTAACGGCTCGCCTGCAGAAGCAGCGATATATCCAAGAAGACTTCATTTCGGTCGCCCTGATTGTATTTGGCATGGCGGTCATCGCCGAGACAGTAACCGCCATCCAGATCAGTCTGTATGATCTGTTCCAACCCAGTTCCCCTTATCCATCTTTGCCCGAGGTCTGGCTTTACCATCAGCGCATCGCCCTCAGTTCAGCCATCCTTAGCAGCCTGTGGGCGCCTGTTGTCTACTATCCGCTCAATCGCTGGTGGGAAAAATAGAATTTGGTGGAATCCGCTTAA
>JAKSDM010000864.1 GCA_022360135.1 Pseudanabaenales cyanobacterium
AGCAACTGCATCTGCTCGATGTTGCGCACCAAGAGAGAACCGGCGAATCCTAGGGAGTTAACGGAAATCTCTTGGTAACTCTCTTGCGATCGCGGCACAACCAGCATCCATTGTCGCGTTGCAATCAGATTATAGGCATTCGATTGTTTACCCTGGTAGCGGTTTAATGGATCGGGCAAACCTACAGTTCGTAACAAAGTCCGATAGATTTCCAGCATTCCCTCAGCAGCTGTCAGCGGAGAATTCGGCCAGACTGTATCCAATCGGGCGATGGCATGGGTAAAGGGCAAATCTGGGATTTCTCCAACCAAACCATGAAATTGAGCAGACTCTATTAACGGTTCAATGGGGATTCTTGCCCCCTCCGGCGTCATTGGTAGGGGAATCAGTTGCAAATGCTTATGCTTTTGACTAGCGCCAGCCGTCTTGCCGCCGTTATAGAAGGCCATGCCATCTACTTCAGCCAGACAGATCCTCAACGCTTCAAAATCTTTCAGAGTGAGCCAGGTGTCCTGCGCCTCAAAGGCGCGAGTAATTATCAGGATATGATGGTCAACGACGTTGAATTTGTTCAGAAGACAAAGGTGAGTATTGGAGAGGTCCATGACGAAGAGATCAGTCTCATAAGGCATGAAAGGATTGAACGCTTTGCCGGAAATAGCCTTTTTCTTGTCCTGTTCCTGTTTAGCCTGATCTTTGCGAACCAGATTGGCTAAGATTCTCACCAGAAAGTGAACCCCATCATGTTCGACAAATTCATACTCTGTTGCGATAGACTGAAGCGCCCCACACTGGAGAGCCTGCTGAGTCCGTTGAGTGATAGACGCCCAAAGCATCCCAGGCTCTAGAATAATCCGCTGCTGGTCAATTGTTTTTCGGTTGGGCATTATTAAATGGTCATAACACAGTACTCTATACCCTCTACAAACCTATACCCAACCCTTAGACACATATAACATCCAATCGTTAGACTCGGCTTAGGATTTTGTTGAGATTGTCCCCAATCCATTGTCCTCAATCCTACTGACTATGAATTGATCAGATATTGCTTGCTTATGCTGTCAAATCACGGACGCTACCGTTACTCTGCCATTGTTGATCGTCCTGATTATTGTTGGCCTGACCATAAACGTCTGGCTGTTTACATTGCGTTAAATTTAGAGCACTTCGCCTTTGGTGAAGGGCTAGGGGCGCAGCTGGTCCCTAGTCTTTCACAACCCGATGTATTGAACTACGCCTGGCGAGACTACGGCAATCGGGTGGGTGTATGGCGGCTGTTGGAACTATTTGATGATCTACATATACCCATAGCGCTGTTGGTCAATTCGGAAATCTACGACTATTGTCCAGAGGTGGTCAACGCTTTCCGCGATCGCGGCGATGAAATCGTCGCCCATGGGCGCACCAATGCGGAGCAGCAGAATACGCTCTCCGAAACAGAAGAGGCGACCTTGATCGCCGAAACGACTAAGATCATCACTCACTATGAAAAGAAGCCCCCGATGGGCTGGCTCGGACCCTGGATCGCTGAGAGTCAACATACCCCCGATTTACTTCAAGAAGCCGGATATGATTATTTGCTCGACTGGTGCTGTGATGACCAGCCCATCTGGTTTAAAACCCGGGCTGGGCGAATTCTGTCTGTCCCCTACCCTCAGGAGATCAATGATATTCCAGCCATTGCCGTCCGGGGCGCCAGCGCCGCCGAATTCGCTGATATGATGCTCGATAACTTTGACGAAATGCAAGATCAATCTCAGCATCAATCATTGGTCTTCGGCATTGCCCTCCATCCTTATATCGTTGGACAACCCTTTCGCCTCAAACACCTCCGCCGCGCCCTCAAGTATATTGCCCAGTATGCAACCCAGGGAACCGATGTGATTTGGCTGACGCATCCAGGGGCGATCGCTCAGTATGTGCAGAACTTACCAGTGGAAATCGTTCCCTAGATCGCTCGTCTCCGTCAGCCTCCTAGATGTATTTATCTCAATGTATTTATCTCAATGTATTTAATTTAAGATGAAATGCTTGTAAAAGTGCGTTTTTTCTCGGATTATTCGCTCAGCGCCTTGTAGGATATGAAACAGTAATTCTCTGGGCCAAGACATGGTTGAAACCGCCCATCGAAGCCAAGATACCCATCTTCCGAAAGACAATTTATTCAGATTTCCTGCTCACTCGATTGAGCGCGATCGCATCTTAGCAGCTATCGATGTCGGGACTAACTCCATCCATATGGTGGTCGTCAGGATTCAGCCAGCCATCCCTGCATTTACGATCATTGATCGCCAAAAGGAAACCGTTCGGCTAGGCAATTTTTGTGAAAAGACTGGCTGTTTGACCCAG
>JAKSDM010000388.1 GCA_022360135.1 Pseudanabaenales cyanobacterium
CTAGTGCTGGGGACATTACTCTAATTGCAAATGGCAATGTGGGTGGGGCAGATGCGATCGTGATCAGCGATCTCATTATCACTGAGGGGGGAGATATTACGCTGAGCAGCCCTAATGGTTCGATTACCACTGCAGATCTCGATACCAGCGCCGAAGGAGGCAGCGGTTCTATTACTCTCAATGCTGGCGGCGGCATCACGACAGCCAATCTTTTCAGTTCCGGCGTGTTTGGTAATGCGGGCTCCATTACCCTTGAGGCGGGTGGCGGCATTCAGACGCAATACATTGACTCTAAATTAGTGATTGGTAGTGAAGCCAGTGGTGGCGACGTGACTCTGATAGCGGGTGGCGACATTACAACAGAGGCTATCAATACAGAGGTTGACACTGGTATTGACAGCGGCGCTTCGGGGAATGGCGGCGCGGTCATGCTGCAGGCGGGCGGCGTCATTAGCACAGGGGATATCAACACCGCTGCTGATCTGACAGGTGGAACCGTTGACATCCAAGCCGGTGCAGCCGTCAACTTGGGCGAAATTATCACCCGCAGTCTGTTTCTGAATGGCGGCGATGTCTTTCTCGACGCCAGCGGCGATATTCAGGTCGCCTTTATTGATGCGCAAGGCGGCAACATTGGGCTTGGCGGGGTTGGCGGCGCAGTCAACATTGTCACGGAGCAATTCTTCAGGGCGATTGGCTCCTTTATGGATCAAAACGGTGATTTAGCTAGTCTCTCTACCGCTGCGGATTCGGGGGGGGACATTACGATTACCCATGGCGGCGGCCAGAATGGCATTCCCTTGGAAGTGGGCGATGCTGCCGCCAACGGGACTGCAGCGGCCATTACCAGCGGTAACTTTACAATTTCGCCCACTCAATCTTTTATAGCCAATTTCAATCTAGGGGGGACTGACCCCGGTAATATTGATCTGATTACAAGTGACCCAGTTCCCGACCCAGTTCCCGACCCAGATCCGGACCCAGTTCCTGACCCGACCCCAGATCCGGACCCAGTTCCCGACCCGACCCCAGATCCGGACCCAGTTCCCGACCCGACTCCAGATCCGGACCTAGATCTAGACCCTTGCCATCTTGTTTGTGGACCGCCGGACAGTATTGAACCGCCGCCGCCGGAAGGAACGCCTGACGATGTTGAACCCCCGCTGGACGACCTGACGGATGAGGCTGAATCCCCACCAGAAGACACTCCAGAAGACCCACCAGAGGAAGGAGAAAACCCTCGTGACTTGAGGCAGTCTGCGGGGATAGAGCCAGAAGATCTCACTGTCGAAGAAGCCTTCCAAGATATTGAAGATATTTTCACAGACGAGTTTGCAGATCACCTAGGGTTAGAGAATATATCGGCGGTCACCGGCTTAGACAGTGCTCAGGGGGCGCTGCAACGCATCCGAGCCCAGACAAATGTAAGGACGGCTCTGGTTTATGTCGTCTTTGGTCCTGGAAATCTTGATGAAGCTGGGAACCTAAAGCAAATTAGGCAAGACGACGATCCCTTGGAGCTTGTCCTGGTGACGTCAGAGTCTGATCCAGTTTATGTGCGTATGCCAGAGGCGACCCGACGGCGTGTGATTAAGCAGGTTCAGCGACTGCGTCGTCAGGTGGCCAACCCCAATCGGGTAGATACCGCCAGTTATCTGGCCTCTGCTCAGCGACTTTACCAGTGGTTAATTGATCCTCTAGAAGCCGAGCTCGAATCCCAAGGTATTGAAAATCTTGCCTTTGTGATGGATTCTACCTTGCGGGCCACCCCTATTGCAGCCCTACACGATGGCGAAAGATTTTTAATTGAGAAATACAGCCTGGGTCTAATACCCAGTCTGAGTTTGATAGACATGACCTACATTGATCTTCGGAACACCCAGGTGCTGGTCGGTGGGGCTACTGAGTTTTTGGATCAAGATCCGTTGCCAGCGGTATCGATTGAGATCGAGGCGATCGCCGGACTTTGGCCGGGGCAACAGCTGCAGAATGAACATTTTACAGTTAGTAATCTGCAAGCCCAACGCCAGCAAAGCCCCTACGGAATCATTCACCTGGCCACCCATGGAGAATTTCTGCCAGGAGATCTCGGTAACTCCTACATTCAATTTGCTGACGGTAGACTAAGGCTGGATCAATTACGGCAGCTAGGTTGGAATGACCCACCTGTGGAAATGGTTGTCTTAAGCGCCTGCCAAACAGCCCTGGGAAATCGCGAGGCTGAATTGGGCTTTGCTGGGTTTTCAGTGCTCGCAGGCGCAAAATCCGCCCTAGCTAGTCTTTGGAACGTTAACGATGAAGCTACAGCAGGGCTGATGGCTGAATTCTATCGGCAATTGCAAGCAACCCCCATCAAAGCTGAAGCCCTCAGGCAAGCCCAACTGGCTATGATCAATGGACAAGTATCCATTGATGGCTCCCAATTGCGCTGGCAGACGGGTCAG
>JAKSDM010000582.1 GCA_022360135.1 Pseudanabaenales cyanobacterium
AGTCTTCCTCGACTAAAATCACTGCTTTGCTTGAACGCTTGCAAAAGTCACGAGTACTTATAAGAAGTGCGAAAATAGAATATAGAGAGATATGGAGGCTCACCCCACATGCAAGTATCTCTTCAAGTCACTGCTAAACGCCTCCAGTGGTTCTGCTTGATAACCCTTTAGTTAACCGCGATTAGGCTCTGCGGAACCGGATATCTCTGATGAAGCGCTACAGCGGAGGGACGAATAATGGACGATTTACTAATTCCTAACTATGGCGCATATCTAGTTCCTGACGGCGTCACATATATCATCGTCGCGCTCTGTGTTGTCTTACTGTTGTCGATGGTGTTGTTGGATGTGATGGTCTCTAAAGCTAGCCATTGAATTCAACCCGCTTTTTGAATATGTTGGTGGGTTGACGTATTGGGTTCAGCCGCTATGCAGCCGCTAATTCAGTTTCAGCTGCTTTCACAAGACTCTCAGGCTCAACTCGTGTACCTGTACAAGACTGGGTGGAAGCGATCGCCTGGTCAACTTGCTCAACTAGTTTAATTCGACTTTCTGTCCAATCCACAGCATAAATAATCGCAGCAACAGCAAGGTAGAGAAGTCCGCAATAGACTGTGGCGTTGAGGAATGCATCGACTAAGAACATCGGTCGAACCTTGACTGAGTATTAATGATCTTATTTTACTAACTAGAACTCGAAAAATTGGTTTCGTGGATAACATCTATATTTACCTATAGATTCCCAGCTATCTGACTCCCAGCCATCTTAAGCTGGGCGCGCTTTGCTTTGCCCAGCTAGGTTAAGCAGGGAATGCAGACATTGCATCGAAGGGCGACAATTATCGAATACTGCAATAGCCTCTACAAGATTGAGAGGTTTACAATCTTAGCTAAAGTCATCAATCAGCTAATGGGTATTCAAGCCGCCTAATTTATGCGCTGGAACCCAGTCTGGTCAGAGACTGGCTTGTCAATTTAAATGCGGGGTGTGGGGTGTAGTCAAGGCAATGGAAACCCGCTGTATGGCGTGATCAAAATTGAAAATAGTATTAAATTCACGGAAAAACTTTGAAGAAAAGCGAAGTTTACTGCATCCCTACTGGATTAAGGACAAGTAGCATGACTATTGAAACTTTGCGGCTGCTCTGGTCTCTGGTTTTGGAAATTTCACCGGATAACGTTGCTGAACTTTCTGACGATGTTTTGGTGAGAAGTCTGTTCTCTCAAGTCAATAGTCGCATCTGTCTCAGCCTGGAAGAGCAAACAGCTGTCAGGTCCTATCTTAGCGCCAGGAAGCCCTTGATTTGTGAGATGCTCCAGAGCCAAGCCATCTGAGGTAATTTAAGTGGCTACTATAGTAATTATCGCTTGGGTGAAATACTTCTGCGTGAAGCAAGCCGCTTATGGCTTCAGCAGATTCCCTTCGCATTGCTGAAAAATATGTCTCTGGGCTCCCAATAACACGTCCAAATTTTGCAGAGAATACAGCAAGGTTTCATGTACTAATCTATCCGTCGCTAACTTATAAAACTTCCAACCTTCCCCATTCGTCACGACGCCAAAGATCTCAATATCCCTGCCAATTTGTCGGTTGCTCCACCGACAAGCATCCAGTTCTACCAGACATTGGGCTAATCCTTGCTCAAAGTCGTCCTTCTTTGCTTCGACAACACAGGCAAAAGGGGCCTCAAGGTAGCGCTTATTTTCGGCAATGAGATAGTCAGCCACCCCTGTAGTCGTTTCACCTTCTAAATTAGCGGCTTTCCAAATCTTGATCTGCTCAATCCCTTCTAGGGCTTCATCACAAATGGCGTCAATCAGGAGTTTTTTGGCTTCTTCACCGCTCTCTAGGTCAAAGTGACGCCGCAGGCGGGCGAGCCGTTCTTGGAAAAATGCGCTGGGCGCCATCGGCGGCGCCTCGATAGACCAAGGGAGTAAGTCCGTCAGCCCTAGCAGCTTAAACGCCTCTATTTTTTTAAAGCCGGAAAAATTTTTCTTTTTAACTTGTTCCTGAGTGACCATACGGTCTCCTTATCCACTACTGCGACGTTTGGCGTTGAGGTGATTAATCCTTTCTACTCCTGCATTCTGAACTTCGCTCAACTGAGGGAGCGTTGATAGGAGCGCTAGCGGAGCCATGCCCCTAAGCCTATAGTATTTGCACTAGATTGACAGATGTGTCTAAAAACCAAATGCGATCAGCTCTGAGGCGTTTAGTTTTCACCCAAGCTATCGCCAATTATGAACTTTCTTCTCATTTAGCAGTCCCTGGGAAAATTAGAGATATTCTAATAAAAGAAGTGAATAAGCTTCTTTTCAAACGAGTAAGTTGGTTCACAATATTTAGGAGGTTAATATCGATTCCGAGGTAGAAGATTTTCACTTAATTGCAACAGCATCCAATCAGGTTTTTGACATTTCCTCTTATTGTTAGATGGGAGTTATTAGCTGATAGTTGAAAAGGTGTTTTACTTAAGTTAAAACCCTTATCTATCAGGATACCTCTAGATAGATTCACTGATTTTTGAGGAAATCACTCACTGAAGCCGTTCTGGGTGCTGTTGTTGTTTTAACTGGTGGAGAGATGCGATCGCACTTTCATCCTTTCACACACAACACCTGTTTTAATGTCGCCACCACTTCCACCAGATCAGACTGACTCGCCATCACCGCTTCAATAGACTTGTAAGCGCCTGGAATTTCATCCAACACCCCTTTGTCTTTGCGGCACTCCACCCCTTCGGTTTGTTGAATCAGATCATCCAGATTAAACTGCCGCTTGGCCTTATTGCGCGACATCTTACGTCCCGCGCCGTGACTGCAAGAGCAGTAGCTGTCGTGATTGCCCTTACCCTTGACGATGTATGACTTAGCGCCCATTGAACCTGGGATAATGCCATAGTCTTCGGTGCGGGCGCGGACAGCACCCTTGCGAGTGACATACACATCCTCACCGAAGTGTGTCTCTTTTTCGGCGTAGTTATGGTGGCAGTTTACCGACAGCAGAGGTTTAGTGGGCTTCCCCCCAGCTGCATATTTCTCAACAATCCGCTTGAAACGCGCCATCATCACCTCTCGGTTAAAGCGAGCATAGTCCTGAGCCCACTGCAGATCATGCCAATAGGCTTTGAACTCGGATGTGCCTTCGACGAAGTAGGCCAGGTCAGGGTCGGGCAGCTTAGAATCTGCGAGTCTAAGCAATTCCTTGGCGGTGTCGATGTGGTTCTTCGCCAGCATGTTGCCGATGTTGCGAGAACCCGAGTGCAGCATCAACCACACCTGGTTCTCAGTATCGAGGCAGACTTCAATAAAGTGGTTACCGCCGCCGAGGGAGCCCATCTGCCGTGACGCTTTATCCTGCAAATGCTGCACACCGGGATGCAATTGCTTGAAATCTTTCCAGCCCTGCCAGTTATAGATCGATTTTTCGACCGCTTTGTTTTGGTTAAAGCCGGTGGGAATAGCAGCTTCAATATCTAGGCGAATCTTCTTCAGCTTGCCTTCCAGCTGATCCGCCCTAAAGGGGGTTTGGATCGCACACATACCGCAGCCAATATCCACCCCTACCGCCGCAGGCATGATGGCTTCTTCGGTAGCGATCACAGAGCCGACCAAAGCACCCTTACCCAAATGGACATCGGGCATTAGCGCCACATGCTTGAAGACAAAGGGCAAAGAAGCCATGTTCTTAGCCATTTTGCTTTCCTCGTGGCCCAGGGAGTGATTAGCCCAAGAGAGAATGGGCGCTTGGGTTGAGAGTTTCAGCTTTTCGTATGCCATGGTGGTTTGAAGGGCGATTTTCCTGTCATCTTGAATAAATGAATGCCTACCGCACCCCACTGGTCTGACAGTATGGACGATGCGACTCCTCCCCAAATAACTTATCTTTAAAAACATCAGCTAACCAGAGCCCAGATAGAAGCCCGAGTCTTTTTCCACAAATGCTCACTCTTTCCGCATCACCAGTTCATAATCACCGCGGTAGGCATAACGATAAGACGTTACTAATACGTAATAAATCGAAC
>JAKSDM010000646.1 GCA_022360135.1 Pseudanabaenales cyanobacterium
ATGCCTACTCTCTCACCCATACGATTAAAACTAATCCATTCTTGTAGATAATTAAAACAATGGAATCTGAGGATGGTGTGAGGTAATCTTAGCCGCACCCATGCCGCCGTTGACTGTGATTTAGATCAAGTGTCTTTGTTAAGTTATGCAGGCTATTGTGGTTTTCCATTACCTTGATGAACCGCCCTCATCCCCAACCCTTCTCCCCTAGGGAGAAGGGAGCCGGAATCAAAGTCCCTCTCCCCGGGGGAGAGGGATTTAGGGTGAGGGCGATTGAGGCGCCGCAATAACCCCATTCATCCTGCTGTTCAGCAACGCCCCCGACCTTGCCGAGATGTATTCAATCCAAGTGAGCATCGCTATCTATGAAAGCAGTCGTCATGACCACGGCGGGTAAGCCGCAGGTTTTAAAGCTACAAACTGTTCCCAACCCTCAAATTCAACAGCCGACGGAGCTATTAGTTCGACTCAAGGCGGCGGGGGTGAATCCCATCGACACCAAAATTCGCCAGCGGGGCGCCTTCTACCCTAATCGCATGCCTGCCATTTTAGGCTGTGATGGGGCCGGTGTGGTGGAAGCCGTTGGCTCAGGGGTGCAGCAATTTCAAGTGGGGGATGCGGTCTATTTTTGCAATGGCGGCTTGGGCGGGCATCCCGGCAATTATGCCGAATTCGCTGTGGTGGACGAACGCTTTGCCGCCGCCAAACCCAAATCCCTCAGCTTTGCCGTCGCCGCCGCCGCCCCCCTGGTCTTGATCACCGCTTGGGAGGCCCTCTACGATCGAGCCCGCCTGGAGTCGGGGCAGCGGGTGTTGATTCACGCCGGGGCTGGGGGGGTGGGTCATGTGGCGATCCAATTGGCTAAACTCAAGGGCGCTCAAGTCTGCACCACGATTCGCTCTGAGGCCAAGGCCGATTTCGTCGGCCGATTAGGAGCCGACCACTGCATTTATTATCCCCGGATCGATTTTGTCGAGGCGGCCCTGACCTGGACCAATGGTCAGGGGGTCGATGTTGCTTTTGATCCGGTGGGCGGCGCTGTCTTCTCTAAAACCTTCGCCGCCGTTCGGGTCTACGGCGATATCGTCACCCTCCTCGCCCCCGCCGCTGACACCGACTGGAAAACCGCCCGCGATCGCAACCTCCGAGTCAGTTACGAACTGATGCTGACCCCCATGCTAAAAGGGTTGATCGCCGCCCAACAACATCAAGCTGAGATTTTGCAACAGTGCGCCCACTGGATCGACGAAAACAAGCTCCAGATTCACCTGAACCAAACCTTTCCCTTAGAAAACGCCGCTGGCGCCCATCGGTTTTTGGAAAGCGGCTCGATGATGGGGAAGGTGGTGTTGTTGATTGAGTAGGG
>JAKSDM010001582.1 GCA_022360135.1 Pseudanabaenales cyanobacterium
GACAAAAAAATTAGGTGTGTTTGTCCCCTCTGAGAACTGAATTTCTGGGAACTTTCAGAAATCCTGAAACAGTCAACTTCTACCATGCAGCTTGCGTGCATCTCAGGATAATCCAACTTAGACAATTCCAAAGCTTAGAACAAGAGCATCTCACCCAGTTTCTCAAAATCAGGCATCTCAGACAGTTTAATGACAAACTTTTCCAAGTTTGACCTGCTGCATGGCGCTTTAAACCATACCTTGCTAGAAGCAAACTACAGCATGATATAGCAATCCTGAATGATTTGTAAACAAAAAAGGCTTTTCTGGCCTTACAACTTTATTTGACAATTAATCTCATTTCACATGATTTAGGACTGCTATATATCAATTCTCATTTGGGTGTACTCCATCTCAATAGGGCGGATTTTGAGGTAATGAAAACCCTTATATGCCTCTGCCTTTTCAGACAATGCTTCTACGCCTAGACCATTAAACCAAATTTTGTTTGCAGGAGACTCGGTTTGGATGAAGAGAGCAATTAAGTCTTTTGTCATTCCGATCGCCCTATTTTGCCTGGTGATATTGTTCTCCTGGCAATGGGCGAAAGTACTTGAGCGGCCAGCGGTCGCTAGCAATCTAAAGCTGTCAATCTCAATCTCAGATGACGAACCGATCGAGCCCATCCCACTTACAATTGCACTCGATCAGGGAAAAGTAGCCTTAGGGAATAAGCTTTTTCACGAGCCCCAGCTTTCCCATGATAATACGATCTCTTGCGCCACCTGCCATGACCTAACCAAGGGAGGGACAGACCAACGAGTTTTCTCAATTGGCATCAACAATCAGGAAGGACCTATCAATTCGCCTACCGTACTCAACAGTGGTTTCAATTTCAGGCAGTTTTGGGATGGTCGGGCGAGGACTTTAGAGGAACAAGTTGAGGGGCCAACCCACGCCGCCAAAGAAATGGCGTCGAACTGGGACGAAATTTTGGGTAAGTTGAAACGTTCGCCTAAATATGTCAGTACTTTTAAGCAACTGTACACCGATGGCGTCACAGACAACAATATCAAAGATGCGATCGCAACCTTTGAGCGTTCCCTGTATACGCCCAACTCTCGCTTCGATAAGTTTCTGCGGGGGAACACCGATGTCTTGACGAGTGACGAAAAAGAAGGGTATCGACTGTTTAAGGACTACGGTTGTATTGCCTGTCATCAGGGCGTCCTACTTGGGGGCAATATGTTCCAAAAGTTTGGGGTATTTGGAAATTATTTCCAAGATCGCGGCAACATTACTGAAGCCGATATGGGTCGCTATAACGTCACGGGTCAGGAAGAGGATCGCCATTCCTTCAAGGTTCCTACCTTACGCAACATTGAGCTAACGTGGCCTTATTTTCATGATGGCTCAGCGAAAACCTTGGATGAGGCTGTCAAAGTTATGATCCATTACCAACTGGGTCGGGAGGCAAGTCAACAAGATATTGACCTGATCGTTCATTTCTTAACTTCTCTTACAGGCGAGTTAGAAGGTTCCTCTCTATGAAGCAGAATCAGCTTTTTAGGCTTTTAGGCGTTGTTGCCGCACTACTCTTGTTCGGGTTCTTCATCACTAAGAGTATGTCGATTAATATCGAAGAACATCAACGATACCGCAGCGCCATTTCTAGTCAGCTAGAGAAAAATGCGGCCATCAACCAGAACATTCTTAGAGCCCGCTATGCGCTGTTTATCTCTTATGACCCACTGGTCGGAGTAATGACAGACCAGTTGACATTACAAGCAGAATTGGAACACATTCCCAATTTTATTGGAAAGTCTGGAAGTCATTTGATCCAAACCTTGTTAGACCAGAACAAAGCAGTTTTCGAGCGTCAGGAAGCGTTAGTTGAAAAATTCAAATCACAAAACGCCTTGCTGAAAAACTCGGTCTCCTATTTGCCAGCCCTGTTCCGAAAATTGCGGCAAGCAGATACATTTAACAACGAGCTGGACTCGGTGTTAGACACTCTCTTACATAGTATTTTGGCCTATAGCTACTCCTCTGAGGAAGACCTAGTTCCCACAATCAATGCTCAGATTGCCCAAATGGAACAGGGGTTGCAAGATGGTCACTTTCCCGATAGTCAAGGCGTTAAGCTAGCAATCGCCCATGCTCGTGTCATTCTGGAAAATAAGTCTGACATTGATTTTATTACAAATGACATCCTCAAGCTGGCGACCGTTGAGAACATCGCCAATCTTGAAAGTGCTTATGAAAACCAATATCAAGCTGCCAGCAATACAGCCAGCTTTTATCGACTGTTAGCCTATGGATGGCTGTTGGCGCTATTGGGCTGGATCGCCTATGGAGTAATCACCCAATTGAGGAAATCCAACCAACGAACCATCAATATTTTGGAGAGCATCACCGATGCCTTCGTAGCAGTTGATCGCCGATGGCATATTACCTACATCAATCGCCAAGCCGCTGAGAGTTTGAACCAGAATCCGGTCCAACTCCTAAAGCAGGATTTTTGGGAGGTTTTTCCGACAGAACTAGGATCCCAATATGCGCATCTCTATGAGCGGGCGGCTAATGATAAAATTGTTACTGCTTTTGAAACCCATTATCAATCAACGGATAGCTGGCTGGAAGTGCGAGCCTATCCTGGCTTAGACGGTCTTTCTATCTTTTTGCAAAATGTGACGGAGCGCAAGAAAGTTGAGGAACAGCTGCATCAAATGAACCGAGACCTGGATAACCGGGTCAAGGCCCGCACGTCACAGCTGGCGGATATCATGAAAGTGGCCGAAGAAGCCCGAGTTAAGGCGGAAAAGGCAAACCGGTCGAAAAGTGAATTCTTGGCCAATATGAGCCATGAGTTGCGCACACCGTTGAACGCCATCATAGGCTACAGCGAGATGCTAGAAGAAGATGCCGAAGATGCCGGACAAGAAGACTTTATTCCAGATCTTCGCAAGGTCAACAGTGCTGGAAAACACCTCCTGGGTCTGATCAATAACGTGCTTGATCTCTCTAAGATTGAAGCCGGTCGGATGGAGCTAAGCCTAGAAACCTTCGCGATCGCTCCAGTGATTAAAGATGTTGTCTCCACAATCCAGCCCCTCATAGAGAAAAATTCGAATACTCTAACAGTCAACTGCCCCAGCAATATTGGCGCCTTGCATGCGGATCAGACCAAAATACGTCAAAGCTTATTGAACCTGTTGGGCAACGCCAGTAAGTTTACAAACCAAGGACAAATTACCCTTACCGTAGAAAAGGTTAAGCATAACGACCAAAAAGCCTGGATTTACTTCGAAGTCAGTGATACTGGCATTGGTATGACTCCTGAACAGTTAAAACGCATCTTTAGCGCCTTTACTCAAGCCGACGCCTCAACCACTCGTAAATATGGAGGAACTGGGTTAGGATTGACCATCACTAAACAGTTGATCAACATGATGGGAGGAGAGGTGACAGTTGAAAGTGAACAGGGCCAAGGTACAACATTCACAATCCAAATCCCTCAACAGGTTCTTCAATCTTCACCAAAGCCCCCTTCTCCTGCTTCTAAAACACCCCAGACAACTAAATCTCAGATCACTAAATTGATCCCTAATAGGGAAGATTATTTTGGCACAGTTCTGGTGATTGATGATAATCTTGATGCTCGCGAAATGCTCCAGCGTCACCTGACTAATGCAGGATACCGGGTGATTTGTGCTGATACGAGTCAGCAGGGCTTGCAACTGGCTGAGCAACTGCGTCCAGACGCCATCACCCTGGATGTGATGATGCCACAGATGGATGGCTGGTCAGTTTTGGCGGCGCTCAAAGAAAATCCTGCAGTAGCAGACATTCCGGTGATCATGTTGACGATGGTCGATGATAGCAGCTTGGGCTACACACTCGGGGCGGCAGACTATCTGGTGAAACCGATTAACCGCAACCGCCTAGTTGGCCTATTGGAAAAATATCAATCCGCACGATCTAGTCGTTGGGTTTTGGTGGTTGAAGATGATGCCCACTCCCGCGAGATGATGTGTCGGATCTTGAGGCGAGAGGGCTGGTTAACCAAGGCGGCTGAGAACGGTCAACGAGCGTTGGAAATGTTAATGGTCAATCCTCCAGGACTCATTCTACTAGATTTA
>JAKSDM010000337.1 GCA_022360135.1 Pseudanabaenales cyanobacterium
TACCGATTATCAATTGGGTTAAGGATATCTCAATTTGCTGAAGTTCTTGATCAAACGAATTAGTTTGACTAGAGTATTGATTTTCAATCGCTTTGATCTGCTCAATTTGAGCTTGAGTAAGCTGAAGATCTGTAATCCATGAGTTAGTATCTTCTTCAACAAGAGTCTGTCCTATTGTAAGTACAAAAGTAACACAAAGCGGGAGCAAAGAAATGATAATTCTAAACAAAACTACACCTCTCTTACAACTGTCGCCTAAATCCGCCTGCAATCCCTTGGGTAGGGTTATGCAACCATACATCTTCCTCTAACTCTCCAGGCACACAGGGCAAATCCGCTCCCCAACATTTGTCAGAATTTTCCGGTGAAAAATAATGAATATTGTTTATCTGCTTTAAGGCAACTTTAGCGTGGGGTAGCTCAGGGGGGACTATCAACTGTTGGTGTAGCTTTATCCCATTAACGCGGGTGAACAGAATGCTGGCAATAAATAAAGCCAGCAGAACAAACCCTTTTGGTAACTGCATCGCAAGTTGGGATAACCCTTTCGTTAACCGGGACGATAAGCTTTGCCTAGTGCAGAATATTGAACCAATTAAGGTTGGCAACAGGACAAAATAACCTAACCCAAACCGAATTAGGGGGGCTTGGCTAAAGATAAAACCCATACCCAAGAAGCTAAGTAAAACAACCCAACTCTCTCCAGCGTTTTGTCTGGTATGAGCGTTTTTCAGTATCCAGATCGCAATTACGATAGAAATGATGGCTAACAGAAGCATGACCTTATTGAAATGAGCCATTTGCAGCCATTTACCAAATGCCCATAGCGAGTAGTTGGCCTGGGTGGGTGGGGAGCCAAACCAGCTTTTCCAGTCATTAATTCGGGCCAGCGCCTGGGCGGCTTGTTGTGAGGAAAGCACCCAGGGCACCGCCATACACATCCAGGACGAAGGGTACAATGGACAGCCTGAGGTAATCACACCAAAGACTGCCATAGGAGATAACAACAGGAGTGCAATACCCGCCCCCAGCCCTAATTTTATGGGGTTTCGCCAATGATAAACCCCATAAAATAGCCCGGTAATTCCTAAAATCGGCAGACCATTGAGCTTAAAGGTCACTGCACCAGCTCCCAATATCAAGGGAACTATCTGGCTATTGAATGTTGGCTTTAAAACTTGTGATTGAGGATTGACTTTTCTCTGCTGATGCTGGTTTTCCTGATCATGGTTTTGCTGATCTGAGATCACTAGAATTGCCCAGGCAACTATCCCGGTGACCATAATAACAGGCATATCGGGTGAGGGAGAGATCAAGATCGCTGATAGAAACGTCGTAAAAATGAAAAGCGGCAGCGTCAAGAGCATATAGATGACAATAAACCAGTCATATCGTTCGGCTGTCTTGCGAAGGATGTAATGCACTCCCATGCTTGCATGTAATAAAGATAGAAAGAGCAAATATCCATTGAGCACTGCACTGACACGAGATCCTAAAAAATCAGGATTGAAGGGAGCTGCTAGAGCAAACCAAGACGATGTAAACGCAAAGCCATTGTTGAGCAAGGCTACACCCGGCACAGCGCCATAATTAGCTAACCATTGGATTGCGCCAAAATGATATAACCCCGTGTCAAACCAGGTAACTTTTTTTGATGTCAGGGCTGCTGCTACAATCGCCAGGGTAATACCGATAAAAAGCCAGCGCTCTGAAATCTGCAACAATATGCTAATGGTTTCAGTTCTGACGCGAGAAAATCCTAAAGCTAAAGCCACCAAACTCCCTGCTGTGAATATGGCGATTAGGGGAGATAACGGTGTAATTATAGAAACCGCCAAAAAAACGTTTGCAAGAACGACGATACCTAACCAAACAGCTGCAAAAAAACGATCGCCTGAGCGCTTAAAGCCTTTTGCTTGAAAGAGATTTAAGATGCCCAACCCAATACTAAAACTTACATAGGTTAGTAAACCCCAAGATAATATGAAGTAAAGCATCCGCGAGATAACCTCTTTATTTCACGACACTATAGATAGATCAGAAATTCTTGTTTCCTAGTCAGGGTTTAAGATGCATTAACAGTACGATGGCAGATGTCTGAAGAACTTGATAATGTCCTAATGCGGTGCCTCAGGCATCTAAATTGACCCTTATGTAGCCTCGAACTCTCGCCCCATCTCGGGCGCTGTTCTTAGTGGTGTAGAAATCTGATCTATACTGTTGAGCTAGAAAAAATGATCTAGAGCGATCGCACCATTCTCGTATATTGGTTTGAGGAACCAGCCGTGTCAAGAAATCTTTAAGGGATATTAATGATTTCCGAATCTTCTTATGCATAGGAGTTTAAGAGATCATCCGCTCTGAAATTGTCTTGAACAATCCTAGAATAGCTAATAGGAACGCCACATGATCCTTTCCTATCGAGTTCAGGGTTAGGATAGACAATCGGAGTTGGGTATTAACGGAAAAGGAAATTAGAGAATTTGGCGCCAATGTAGGGCCGAATGGCACTGAAATAAGAGTTTATAAATCGCTAAAAGCCCTGATATTCCCTAGGGTGGGCATTACCCACATGGCTTATTTCAGTGCCATTCAATATAGGGACGACTAATGTTTAAGCGCCATGTTTGTAGTTTCGAAAAATCTCATATTAAGTCTGTCAGTGAGATTTTTCAAATTGACGATTTTTTTGTCTGATGGAAAATATTTTGATTATCGTTTGTTCTCTATGTGGCGAAGAAATTTTTGATCGAGAAACCACTGAACGAATTTGAGTCATGTTACATGAAATAGTAAGCGGGGCGACAAGCAA